>JALUYG010000373.1 GCA_027013105.1 Mariprofundus sp. | reverse complement strand
CAGATCACTGCAGTTCGCAGCACTATGCCCCACGAAAGAAGAGACACTGAGAGGAGGGACTGTCCCATGTTGAAAACAGGATTATCCATACTGGCTGTAATCGCCTTATCCGGATGTGCCAGCATTATCGGCGAAGAGCCGCAAGAGACGGATCAGAGCCGCATTGAACAGTCCAGAAACGCCGAATTAAAAACTGAAGCAGCGGCGCTCCGGGAAGCAGTACAGCAAAAACGGAATGAACTGCACCAGTTACAATCCGGATCACCGGAATAGCAGCTGATTGAATCGCTGCCGAGGTATTTGATGCATCGACTCATTATACTGCTGTTAACATCCGCCCTGATCAGCGCCTGTTCGACCATTATTGGTGATCCGCCGACGCAACAGCGCATTGACGCCCAGAGCCGCAATGCAGAGCTCAAATCCGAAGCGGCTTCTCTGAAAGAGACCCTGCGCGATCAACAATTTCAACGGACAGCAGCATCAGATGCAAAATTATGGGTTCGCATCATGTTCGAGTCTGGCCGCGCTGCCGTCGATGAATCGACGCATCACACCCTGCATGCGCTGGCGGCGAAATACTTGGCCGAATCACCCCATCACCTGCTCATTGTTCAGGGTTTTTGCGATAATGAGCCGATTGGAGGCTATGACGGCTCGCATAAGCCGCCCGCCCGCCACTATCACAGCCTGCTGGCTTTAAGCGAAGCGCGAGCCGTCACCGTGGCCGAGATTCTGATGCAGTCAGGCATTCCGAAGGAAGAGATCAAAATAGAGGCCTTTGGCGACAGCCACTTTATTGCCGGCAACAACAGCGATTCCGAGCGCCGGAAGAACCGTCGCGTGGATGTTTTTCTGGTGAATCGACAGTCGTAACTGCACACCATCTATCTGGCACTTATCAAGCCAGAATATCAATTTTTGTTGTCTCGGGTATACGCGTTAGCGGATTGTCTGGTCGCTGCTGTTCAGCAGTTTCATTATCGGCCACGGTTTCCGTCGCCTCACCCTCCGCCGCTGCATGCGTAAGCATCAGATTTGCATGATTACCAGCGCCTTGTCGCAGTCCGCCTCCGGCCAGTTCCCGGGCCTGCGCGGATAGCTGCACCGTGTCGCTGTTTTTTCTCGAAAGCTCGGCATTTTGAAGCTGCTGATGTTGGGTCTGGTTATCGTGTTGCAGATCGGTTAATGCCAGTGGCGTGGCTGTTGGCATAATAAGCATGGAAATCTCCTGAAACATCTCATCTATCGTCTGACATCCTGCCAGCGCTGTTGTGATTGTTGACGGAGGAATCCTTGTGCCACCTGTTACAATGCTATCGGACAAAACGTCAGTCACTTTAATTTTCGTTACAATGCCAGACGCCACGGTAGGTTTCGCGCATGCCTGAACAGATTGCCGCCATCGCCACCGACCTGATCGCATCACTGGCGCCTCTGAAAGGGGTGCGCGTGATTGCCGCCATGAGCGGCGGCGTCGATTCGTCGGTGATGGCGGCGCTTCTCAAACAGGCGGAACTGGATGTGATCGGCGTGTTTCTCAATGTGTGGGATTATTCACGCGACGAAGTCAATCGACACGGCTCCTGCTGCTCGCTGGAGGACGCCTACGACGCCCGACGCGTCGCCGACCATATCGGCATCCCCTTCTACAGCATGGATATGCGCGAGGAATTTCGCCAGAATGTGATCGATCCGTTTGTTGCCGATTATGAATCGGGACGCACGCCCAATCCATGCGAGCGCTGCAATCGATTCGTTAAATTCGGCGCGCTGCTGGATGCCGCCGACCAGCTGGAAGCGCAATATGTGGCCACCGGCCACTATGTGCAGCGCCGCGATGCAGCTGACGGCATCCACCTGTTCAAAGGCAACGACAGCAAAAAAGATCAGAGTTACTTTCTCGCCACCACCAACCGCCGACAGGCCGAACGCATCCTGTTTCCGGTCGGCAGCCTGGAAAAAGATGCGACGCGCAAGCTGGCGCGCTATTTCCAACTGCCGACAGCCGAAAAACACGAAAGCCAGGATATCTGTTTTATCCCCGCCGGCGATCGCATCGTCTTTCTCAAGCGCGAAGGCGCATCGGCCGGATTCAGAGGCGGTGATATCGTTGACACGGCCGGCAACCGACTCGGCCGCCATCAGGGCATCGCCCACTACACGCTCGGCCAGCGTAAAGGCCTCGGCCTGCCCGACGGCCCGTGGCATGTGGTGGCGCTGGACGGCGTCACCGCCCGCGTGGTGGTGGCGCACCCGGAGGATGCGCTGATTTCCGAGGTCGATGTGGAGGATATTGCATGGATTCGTCCGCCCGAATCAGATGAAACCATTGCTGCAAAAGTCCGTTACCAGATGCAACCGGCCGCCTGCGCCTTCAGCGCCGAGAACGGTCGGATTCATCTCTCATTCGATCAACCGCAAAAACCGACCGCGCCGGGACAGGTGGCGGCGTTGTATAGCGGTGATGAACTACTCGGCGGCGGTATTGTCAGCCGGGCGACCTAGCGCCCGGACTATTCATGAATAATCCGGGCTAGACAGGCGCTGCTCGATGTGATCGATGCGAACAGGGGCCGGCGGATGCGAATCGTGCCAGGCTGAATACCACGGATCCGGCGTCAGCGTACTGGCATTATCCTCATACATTTTCACCAGCGCAGTCGCCAGCGCCTCACCGCTGCTGTTGGCGACGGCATAGGCATCCGCTTCAAACTCATTTTTGCGTGAGAAATAGCTCATCAGCGGATTCAGCGCAAAGGTAAAGACCGGCAGAATCAGCATAAACAGCGCCAGTGCAGCATGGCTGCTCGGATGCGCCACCCCCAGTCCGGCATAGAACCACGGCTGCTGCATCAGCCAGCCCAACAGCGCGAAACCGAGCAGCGATGCGCCGATCATCACCAGCAGCCGCTTTTTGACATGGCCATGGTGAAAATGGCCCAATTCATGCGCCAGCACCGCTTCGGTCTCCAGCGGCTCCAACTGTTTGAGCAGCGTATCAAAAAAGACGATGCGTTTGGCATTGCCCAGCCCGGTAAAATAGGCATTGCCGTGACTGGAGCGACGCGATCCGTCCATCACAAACAGGCCGTTGCTCTCGAATCCGCAGCGCCGAAGCAGCGCTTCAATGCGCGATTTCATCTCACCCTCTTGCATCGGTTCGAACTTGTTGAACAGCGGTGCAATGAAGGTCGGGTAGGCCCAGATCATCAGCAGGGAAAAGCCTGTCCAGACCAGCCAGCCATATAACCACCAGCCACTTCCGGCCCCCTGCATCAGGCTGAGAATCACCCATCCCAGCGGCACGCCGATCAGCAGCATCAGCAACAACTGTTTGAGCATATCCGCGAGATAGAGGCCGATTGTCATATGATTAAAGCCGAATTTCGCTTCAATTCTAAACGTGGCGTACATATCCAGCGGCATTTCGAGCAGATGCCCGATCAGAAAAAACAGCAGCAGATACAGTACGCCGCTCCAGATATCAGGCAGCCCGAACGAAGCCACCATGCCATCAAGCTGCGTCAGGCCGCCGCCGACTGTCCATGCCAACAGCAGCAACAGGGCATAGACCTGCCCGACATTGCTCAGCGGAAGCTTTGCCAAGGTATATTCGGCAGCTTTCTGATGCGCCTGCAGAGAAATTTTATCTGCAAAGCGATCCGGTACGCAGTCGCGATGCGACAACACGTGCAGCTTCTGCCGCTCCGCCAAAAATAGTTCGATGGCTGTAGCCAGCGACGCCAACAGCAATACGATCCATGTCCATGTCGTCATCGCAACACCAGTCAGATTTCACCCGCCTCAATGCTGGCCAGACCGCGTTGCAGGGTAATGGCCGACTGCAATACCGGCGTCATCAGCACTGCCACTTTGCCCTCGCCGATACTGTGTTTGATTTCCACCAGCGGCTCCAGGCCCAGTTCGTCCATCACATCACGATGCCCGGCATCGTCAGACACATGGCTGGCCAACATCCAGCCTGCGATACGCACATCCCAGGCGATTGCCGCCAGAGCGGCAGTGGCCGAACCCAACCCATCCAGCAACACCGGCACACCTTTGCGCGCGGCAGCCCGATAAAAGCCGGCCATGGCGGCCAGCTCCAGCCCACCCAGTTCCCTGAGCATATCGTGTGACGAAGTGCCTGCTACACGCGCTCTGGCTTGCTCCACAGCCATGAGCTCAGCAGCATAGGTTTCCGATGTGCTGTCAGCGCACGGATTCAGCACCATCTCGGTGGAGAGGCCGATGAGTTCGGCGATCATGGCTGCGATTGCAATACGGTTGCCGGTTGAGATAGAACCGGCGACCAGTAGATTTGCGCCTGCGTCAATGGTTCGATTGGCCATCTCCTCGCCAATTCCGACAATTTCCCAATAATCTTCCTGATTCATAGCCGGCTCCACCGTAATATCAGCGGCGCCATTCGGGCGAACCTTGGCATGCTCCACCAGATCATTTTCAGCCAGACTGCCCGCCACGCCAACATCGACGATATGCAAACTACTGTCAGCCTGACGACACAACCCGGAAATCACCGAATTGCTGGCAGCAGCCTGTTGCACCCGCTGAATGGTGGCTGATTCGCCATCCTGCCCGGCCATGCCTGCAGCCACGCCATGATCGGCTGCAAAGAGCACGGTCGCCGCCGTGATTGCATCCGGAATCGCCCTGTTTTGACGCTTGGCAAACCACAGGGCGATATTCTCAAGCCGGCTCATACAACCGCTGGGCTGCAGCAGTGAACTATGGTGATCCTGTTCCGGATGAATGGAGGGAATATCATTCATGAGCGTTCTCCTTCGCCGGCACACGGCAATGCCAACAGATTACCATGATAGACCATCATCACTGCCATATCAGCGGTAGGAAGCAACCAGCGTCGCGATCGCCGCCGGCTCAACATCTTCGGCCACAAACGCCTCGCCGATACGGCGCAGCAATACATAACGAATCTGACTGCCGACATTCTTTTTATCATGACCCATGGCATCCAGCCAGGCATCGGGACTGAATTGCGGGATCGACGTCGGCAGCCCGGCCTGCCGATAACAGCCCAGAATCCGGGCTTCAACGCCCGCTGGCGCGCACCCCAGCTGCTCAGACAGCCGCGCCGCCATCAAGGTGCCCATGGCCACAGCCTCGCCATGCAGAAAACGGGTGTAATGCGTCATGGCTTCGATGGCATGACCGAATGTATGGCCGAGATTGAGCAGCGCTCGCATGCCCTGCTCTGTTTCGTCGGCCATCACCACTTCCGCCTTGTGACGGCAACAGTGAAAAATCATCGTTGCCAGCACTGCCGCATCGAGTTGTTGCGCATCCGCCAGATGCTGCTCCATCCAGTCGAAAAACGCCGCATCCCTGATCAGGCCATACTTGATCGCCTCGCCAAGCCCGGCCCTGATCTGACGCATCTCCAGCGTATTCAACACCAGCGGATCAATCCATACCAGTTTCGGCTGATAGAAGGCGCCGATCATATTTTTGCCGTGCGGGTGATTGATGGCGGTTTTTCCGCCGACGCTCGAATCCACCTGCGCCAGCACCGTGGTCGGAATCTGAATAAACGGGATGCCGCGCCGATAACAGGCGGCGGCAAATCCGGTCATATCG
>JALUYG010000372.1 GCA_027013105.1 Mariprofundus sp. | reverse complement strand
CTGGTAAGCAACGCCCGCATGCCATCACGAAAAAGCGCATGATCATCGGCCAACAGCAGCTTCAAACGTATCCTCCTGATAACATACTTATTTCCTGGGTCTTTCCGCAACGCTAAAATATGGTTGAAAGCCCAGCCACTGTCAAACATGCCCTTTCGGGCATGATATGCGTACTTATGGTCAGATGGTCTTCTTGTGTGGCGCTTTTATGGTTCCGAGCCCTATGGGTGGAATGAAAAGGAGCGGGAAGATTCGAGATTTTAATACCAAAGATGTGGCTGGCCAGGCGCACTGTTTTCAGGCGGCGGGATGAGATGCCGGATTGTCATCGCGGCATGTCTGCTGGTTTCGCTGCTGCCAGCCTCCCTGCCGGCTGCTGCGGCCAGTGACGGGCGGCATTACTGGATGATGGATCTCATCTCTTTTGCCGGCAGGAGCGCTGCCGAAGCGTTTGTCGGACGGTTGCAGCAAAAAGGTTTCCATGCCCGGCTGCAGGGCTCCGAAGCGCTTGGATTTATGGCCAGAAGCGGCCCCTTTGATTCTCTGCAGGAAGCCAGGCGCTACAGGCGAAAACTCAGAAATGCGACCAACCTCACCGAACGACACATGGCCATTATCGGCCCGTTTCAGGCTGATGAGCTAACAGGCTGGAGTATTGAACTGTTTCGTTATAAAGCGCGCCAGCCGGCGCAGGCCTTGCTATCCCGGCTGAAGCAGCACGGTTGGCGCGGCGCGGTCAAGCCGGTCGATATTCACGGAAGGCCATTTTATCAGGCGATTCTGACAGGCGGCGGCGATCGGGCAGCTGCCGAGGCGCTGGGCAGGGCGTTGTTGCAAGGGCAGTCCATTCACAGCAGCAACCTGAGCCTGCTTGCGCCGGTGTTAGAACTACAGTCTGACACACTACAGTCTGTCACACTACAGTCTGCCAATAGCCATCGGAAGAAGGCTCCGGTGCGATTATCTGCGCATGAAGGGGAGAGCGTTGTTTTGAAAAAAACGCCTGAGCTTCGCCGTCCGGTCGCTGCGATAGCTGCATCAAAGGTTGCGCATATCGCAGGCAGGACTGCGCCGGATGTGGTCGGGCATCGCAACGATGATGCGGAGAAGCAGGGGGCCAGCCTGCTGCCTCAGTGGCATATTTACGGCAGCGACACCATTCGTTCGGATATATATAACAGCAAAGGCAACCTGTCCGCTTCGCCCTACCGATTTTCCAGTGCGCAGACTTACGATGAACTGAGCCTGAATATTGATCGCGCCTTCTCACCGTTCAATCGCGTGACAGGTCAGATCAGCGGCTTGTTGTATAACGATTCGCAATACCGCAGCCCGTTTCCCGGCATGGTGCTGGAGCGGTTGAACCTGCGTCAGGAGAATGGCGGCTTTGCCATCCCCTATCGCGCCGAACTGGGCGATTTCTTCGCCTTTCAGAGTTATCGCACCATCCAGCGTTCGCTCAAGGGCGGTCGCATCGAATTTCAACCGCAGTGGCATGCCGGCGGATTTCGCCACTCCATCGAACTGTTCGGCGGCTCGGCCACGCCGAGTTGGGATACATTTCAGTATAAGGATGATTTCAGCAGCGGCGGCTCATGGTTGATTCAGCAACCGCTGCTCGGCGCGTTCAGCGCCAATCTGGCGTTTAATCACAAGCAGGCCAATGGCTTTGCACAGCCAGCGTCGCAACAGTATGTATCGAGCCTGGCGTGGGAGAAGCATGGCGCAGGCCTTGGCCAGAAGGTGACCATTGAAGCCGAAGCGGGTCGCTTTATCGGCGATCATGCGGCGATCGGGCTACTGAATAGTGGCAGAAAACGTCAGGGCAATGGCTATTTCGGGCAGATCAGCGGCGTGTTCGATGCGCTGCCGCAACTGAGTTACCGCATTCGCGGCGAAGCCTACGAGCAGGATTATGCGCCCAACGGCGCATCGATTCAGTCCGATCGCACCTCCCAGGAGGGCTACCTGACCTGGCGCGACAGATCCGGGCTGGCTATCGCCGCGCGCTTTCAGCACTACCATACCGGCTGGCAGACCGCCAACCCGGCCGACACCATCACCTACGGCGGCAATATCAGTGGCGTGATTCCGCTTTTTGGCGGCATTTCCGGCAATATCGATGCCTTTCTGACCGGTACGGAGAACCGCAATCTGACCAGCAACAGCGTGGCCAAATCGGTGAATGCCAGCCTGAGCAAGTCGCTCTCGCCCAATCTGTCGGTGCGCACCGGTTTTTTCTATAGTAATAATCGTGACCGTAATAATGCTATCAGCGGCAGATCCGCCACCATGCAGTTTACCGGCGGGGTGGATTATCGTTTTCAGGCCGGTGGTTTTTCCGGTTCGCTCTCCCCCGGCTTCACAGCCCGGCGCTTGCAGCAGCAGCCCAACCGTGGCCGCTGGGATTATACGCCCACGCTCAACAGCAACCTGATCTACGGCCATCATCAGCTATCGCTGGCGCTCTCCAAACTGGATCAGAGCAGCCCTGTCGTCACCGGCGGCGTCGATACCATGACCGCCGGGCTGAACTACCGCTACACAGAGCAGAAATTCACGTTCGGTCTGGATGCCAACTGGTATGATCGCCAGCCCGATCTGGCGGCAACCGGCTGGACCAATGCCTGGCGCTTCGGCGCGTATCTCACCTACAATTTCGATAAGCCGGTTGTGAAAGTGGCGATGGCCGAGCCGGAGACGGTCAGCGATGTATCGTCCACGCCGTCGATTGAGCGCATGCTGATCGATATCACCCGATTGATGCCCGGCATGGCGATTAAGGATGCCAACGCCATCATCGCCGCCGCCGGCATGGGCGCGCCGACAGATCAGGCCGGGCTGAAGATCTGGTACGCCCGAATCTTCCGCGACATGATTGAAAATCAGCGTCTAGTCCTGCAAACCCAGGCCGGGCGCATAGCTCGCGCCGCAGTGGTGCTCAACTTTACCGATCCAAATGATATTGCCGGCATGCGCACCGCATTTGAGCGCATGCGCCGCCAGCTGCTCAGCGTTTACGGGCAGCCGGACAACTTTTTTGATCAGGGTGATTTCGGCCCGAACCTGAGCGTCAAACTGGCGGCGGGCCGCTTTGTCCGGGTGATGGAGTGGCAACAGAATGGCGGCGTTTTGCGCTTCGGCATTCCGCGTCGGCTCGATGGTGCGATCCGCATGGAGCTGCAATTCGCCCGCCGCTTCACCGGGCTGAAAGATACGCTCTGGAGCATGGAGCAGGTGCAGTGAGAAGAATGGAGAATGAGGAATTGAAAATTAAGGCGTAAAGGCAATAAACAGTTTTGGTGTGAACAGGGTTCAGGTCGAAAAAATCCGGCATCGCAGGATGCCGATAATACCAGGGAGGAAAGAAAAATGAAAAAAACAATGGATTATGATGTTAACCGCCATGCTGTTCGCATTACCGGGGCTGGGAATAGCGAACCAATATGGCAACGCGCAGCTATATGCATACGACTACATCATCAAGGTGCCGGTGGAAGTAAAGAATTTGCTGCCGGGGGCGCATTATATGGAACTGTATTGTACGTCTCAAGATGGCCCTGTTGCTGAACCAGGCTTATATGTGACCAAACGTATTAAGCTCAATAAAGGGTATGTTGGCACTGTGAGTTTCCCAATTCATGCGAAAGTCCCGGGCCCATCAGTTAAAGAAAAGTGTGTTTTTATGTTATTAAAAACCAAGGCTGCTTCTGACCCGTCTCAGGCGACTACGCCGTTTCAGGGGGCTAAGGATAAGAGTGGCTCTGCGGTCCCGGTTTGGGCGCAGGCAAAGAAGGGTGCGTTTTTTCGTGTCAACACAGGCTACTTTACTCTAAAGGGGCACAAAATTTGATGCCAGGTTGCTGCATAGCCGGGCATTTGTTCTGACTGAACAGAACTAGAGCCAGATATATCGGTATTGGAGCACAAAGGAGGAATGAAAATGAAAAAGCAATGGTTAATCATGATTGCCGCGATGTTATTTGCATCACCGGGGTTTGCTGAGCCCCAGACTTATGATTTCGATAATATAACCATCAAGATACCAGTGGAAGTTAAAAACTTAAAGCCAGAGGTTAAGTTTGTTGGGGTTCGCTGCGAGTCGATTGAACCGGGGAGAGCTGATTATAACGATATATCAGCTCCTGTTAAGAATGGAGAGTATAAGGGCACTTTAACCTTGCGGGGCTTTGGACGCCACCTGAATCCAGTGATCAATATGCAGTGTAAGTTATTCTTGGGGAAGAGTCGAAGTGAGGATGCTCCTGTAACTCTAAGTGCATATCTGGGTGGCGTTCCTGTTCAATCTTGGAGGAGGGCAAAGAAGGGGGCGTTCTTTCGTGTTGACACTGGGATATTTAAGGTGACGGGGCGGAAGCATATTGGGAAAAACTGAGATGTCTGGAGATCAGATGTTCGGAATGGGAACCTGAAGCACCTCTCGCCTGCGTAACGGAATAGCTATCAGAAACTTTCAAGGATTCACCTGTATGTGAGTGGGTAGTGTTTCTGTGGGGTTGGTTTGGTTTCAGGTGGAAATGAAAAGGTCCAAAGAGAAAACAGGAGTATTTGATGTTTGTAAACATAAAGCGCGTTGTGTGGCTGATGATGATTGGAGGGCTGTTTTCGGCAGCCCCTGCAACAGCAATGCCGGGCTTGAACTTGCAGACATCAACGGTTACCACCGAAAAGCTCGGCATGACCGGGATGGGTGGAACAGGAACGACGTCCAAAACCATTACCACCAAGAAACTGGGCATGACGGGGCTGGGTGGAGCAGGAACAAAATCTAAAACGATCACCACGAAGAAGCTCGGGATGACTGGCTTGGGTGGAACAGGAGCCAAATCTAAAACGATCACCACGAAGAAGCTCGGCATGACTGGCTTGGGTGGGGCCGGAGCCAAATCCAAGGCCATTACCACCAAGAAACTGGGCATGACGGGGCTGGGTGGAACAGGAACGACGTCCAAAACGATTACGACCAAGAAGCTCGGCATGACGGGCTTGGGTGGGGCTGGAGCCAAATCCAAAACCATTACCACGAAGAAGCTCGGGATGACTGGCTTGGGTGGAACAGGAGCCAAATCTAAAACGATCACCACGAAGAAGCTTGGGATGACTGGCTTGGGTGGGGATGGAGCCAAATCCAAGACCATTACCACGAAGAAGCTCGGTATGACCGGGCTTGGTGGTAAGAGCGGTTCTTCCAAAAAGAGGAACAGGCCCGGCAATTCGGGACCGTCTCGAATAGGTGTAAGTGTTCATGCAGGCGAAGGGGGGCATTGCGCCAGCCGTGCGCCGAGAACCATGACCCAGATCAGCAGATCACAGAGAAGGAACTCTATTATAGGGGCAGCCGGTGGCGGCGATGCCATCCCGGCAGATGTATCCGGCATTATCTGCGGGCGCACATGGGGCGATGTCAATGGCGATGGCCGTTTTGATCAGGGTGAGCCGGGGCTGAAAGGCTGGCAGGTTGTGCTGATTCCGTCCGGGTCATCCAAACCCAGAATTCAGAAAACCGTCACGGATGCCAATGGCGAATATTGGTTTACAGGCCTGAAGCCGGGGAAATATAGCGTCGTTGAAGTGCAGCAGTCCGGCTGGAAAAAAACATTCCCGTCGTCAACAG
>JALUYG010000371.1 GCA_027013105.1 Mariprofundus sp. | reverse complement strand
TTCATCCAGATTGCGCCCTCAGTTTTGGCCGCTGCTGCAATGCGCGGATCGTGTGATGCGCTGGCCCGCGCATACGCTTCCAATGCCGGCGGCATTGGCGCAGCGCCCTTTCTGGCATGGTCGTTCACAGGCAACGTCAAACGCGTCCACAGGCGCGCCATATCCAGCATGGCCTCATCTTCAATATCCGACATCTGGTTTTCATCCGCCATTTTTTTCAGCGAAACCAGCACCGGCAATAGTTTGTCGCGCTGCTTCTCCTCTCTGAACTGCAGCATCAGCTTGCGCATAAACGCCTTGCGGCCGATCGTCGTCTCCGCCTGCCGGTCTGCCAAAATGGCGTATTCCTCGATCGCCTGCGCTATCGTCTGCGGGTTACGGGCATGGAGGTTGGCGCGAATCAGGCGCACCCGAGCGGATTCGGGCGTATCGCTATATTGCCGAATAAAGGCCTCCGCTAGTTTCAGCGCGGCGTCGTACTGCTTCTGGCGATCCAGCAGCTCAATATAGATGGCAAAAAGCTGCGATTCGGAAGTGATCACTTTCGGCCACTTCCGATACACCGCATGCAGACTTTTGAATGCTGCATCCGGACGCTTCTCCCTGGCATCCACCACAGCCATCCAGGCCATGCCGACAGCCTGTTCCCGGCTGTTGCTACGCACTTGCAGACCATACTGCAGCAGATCGCTTCGGGCATACGCATACTGATTCATATGCAGATGCGCCCGCGCCATTAATAGCCAGGCCCGACGCAGGTTTTTTGGCTGTTGATCCTCGGCGATAATTTCACGCGCCGCAGCGATGGCCTCTTTGAAATGCTCCGATTTCCACCACAACCACGCCTGCCGCCAGCGAAATTCAGGGGCTTTGGCGCTGTCGGGGAACTCATTGATATATGTTTCGAGCGCCTGAATGGCGCTCTTGACCTGCTGAAACTGCTGGTTCGTTGTACGCATCAACTCGGCCCGGGCGACGGTATCCAGCAGCGCCTCGCGTTCGGCAGCCGTCAAGCCGCCTTTTTTAAGCGCGTGGCGGGCGCTTGCGACGGCCTGATCCGGCCTGCCGCTGTGTAAAAAAGCGGCGGCCGCCTGGGCTTGCTCGCCGACCGCCGCCGGAGCCAGCGACGGCAGAGCGACCAACAGGGCGATCATCCATAAAAAACGCAACATGCCCGTCGATTGCAAGATTCATGCCGAAGGAATTTTCACGCTAAGGCAATGAGAAAAACAGCCCGTCAAAAGTGCTTTTGACTTTCGCTGTGCGCTCTGTGTTCTCTGTGGTGCAAGGTTGTGGCTTGCAGGCGGAGGGGGCGTTACGAACCCGTGGGTTGCAGGCCTTTCTTTTTGATCTTTTCGACCAGCGTCGTGCGGTTCATCGCCAAAAAATTGGCGGCGCGATTTTTATTCCAGTCGAAGCGCTGCAGGGCAGAAAGAATCAGGTGGCTCTCAAACTCATCGACCGTGGCTTTCAGATCGATCGACGCGGCCGACTGCACATCCATCTGGAAGCTTTGCAGCACCCGATCACGCTCGCTGAGCATGCGGCTGGGCAGATCCTCCAGTTCCATCATGCCCTGACGTTTCAGCGTGGTGACGCGCTCGATGAGATTTTGCAACTCCCGCACATTGCCGGGCCAGTGATAAGCCAGCATGGCGCGCTTCACATCATCGGACATGCCGGTGATATTGGAGGATTTTTCACGATTGAACCGGTTCAGGAAATGATCGGCGATGAGAAAAATATCATCGCCGCGTTCACGAAGCGGCGGCAGGTGCAGCGGAATCACATTGAGGCGATAGTAGAGATCCTCTCGAAAGCGCCCGGCTTCAATTTCCGCTTCCAGATCCCGGTGGGTCGCCGCAATCACGCGCACATCCACCTGTATGCTCTGCTGACTGCCGACCGGCTCAAAGCAGCGCTCTTGCAGCACCCGCAACAGCTTCACCTGCAACTTGGGGCTCATATCGCCGATCTCGTCGAGAAAAATCGTGCCGCCATTGGCAATTTCGAAGCGGCCCGGACGGGCCCGGATGGCGCCGGTAAAAGCGCCTTTCACATGGCCGAAAAGCTCCGACTCCAGCAGTTCTTCGGGGATCGCACCGCAGTTAATCGATACCAGCGGCTTGCCGGAGCGGCTGCCCGATTTATGCAGCGCCTTGGCCAGCACCTCTTTACCACTGCCCGATTCGCCGGAGATCAGCACCGTGCTATCCGAGTTGGCCAGCAGTTTGATTGTCTCCTGCAGTTTTCGAATGCCTTCGCAGTGACCAACCAGACCGACGACATCCTGATCGCGCACCTGTTCACGCAGGGAGATATTATCCTTTTTCAGCTGTCGCGTTTTCATCAGCTCGCCGATACGCACCAGCATCTCATCGATATCGAAAGGCTTTTTGAGAAAATCGTTGGCGCCGAGGCGCACCGCATCCACAGCCGTATCCACTTCGGCATAACCGGTCATAATAATAATACCCATATCCGGATCGCTCTGGCGAAATTCGCGCATCAGCTCGATGCCGTTGCCATCGGGCAGGCGCACATCCAGAATGGTGAGATCAAACTTGCCCAGCGTCATCGCTTCCCGCGCCCGCGTCGCATTGGCGGCGCTGGTGACATGGAAGCCGGCCGACTCCAGCGCTTCCTGCAGAATCAGGCGAAAATCTTCATTGTCTTCAACCAGCAGAATGAATGCACTCTGTTTCACGGTAAAAATCTCCCTTGCGGATATGCCATGTTTGCTACAAAGTCAAAATAATGACGCCTGCGCCATAAAGCGCAAGCGTTAAGTTGTCACCTGCGCCATGTCGAACTGCGCAGCATGAAAAACTCAAGTCGCCCCAGTTCCAACCGATAGAACTATCTGAGCAAGTTTCACCTGTCCTCAATATTGCTTTGCAAAGGAGGTTTCCAAGTATGGCCATTAGCGTGCAACCGGTCGACGGCCTGATTAACAGACTGCTGCAACAAAACAGCCGCTCCTCCTCCGTTGCCGAAAGGCATTCGCATCATGCCCCTGGCCGCAGCCCGGATCAGGTCAGCATTTCATCGCAGGCCCAGACGAAGCACCGAAACAGCGCGCCGGCGCAACAGCCAACAGCCGGTCAGGAAAAGGCATTGGAATCACACTTGCTTAAACTCTACAAAATGAATGATGTGTCCGGAGCATGAATGTGAAACCAACCCGGTTATTGCTGGCTGAAGATGATGAAGCGTTGGCGTCACTACTGGAGGAGTACCTGATCGAATCCGGTTATGATGTCGAGGTGCATCATCGTGGAGATAGCGCCATGGCGGCTCTGGAGCAGCGGCAGTTTGATCTGATCCTCAGCGATATCGTCATGCCCGGCGCCGATGGGCTGGCGCTGCTCAACTATGCGCGCGAACATCGGCCGGACAGCATGGTGCTGCTGATGACCGGCTTCTCGGGCATTGAAAACGCCCTGCACGCCGTGGAACAGGGCGCCTATGACTTTGTCAGCAAGCCCTTCCAGTTGCCTGAACTGCGCGTGCGCCTCGATAATGCGGCCCGCTACCAACGCCTGTTGCGCCGTTTCAATAATCTCAGAGACAAGACGGTGACAATAGCGGAAACCCGCCGTAACGATGGGCCGATGGTGGTTCGGGCGTACGACCGTAACGCCGCGAGCCAGTTCTGATGCTGCAACTGTTAATTATTGAGGACCAGCCTGCAGTTCGTGAGGTCGTCGCCGAAATCGCCAGCGAATTGGGATCTGATGTGGATATTACCGAGGTGGGCAGCCTGAAAGAGGCCGGGCCGCTACTTTCAAGCTGCCAGTGGGATGGCCTGATTAGCGATATGAGTCTCGGCGACGGCAATGCGCTGGAATGGTTTAAAACGATTGCAAAGGATGGCGTCACGCTGCCGCCGACCATTCTGATGAGCGGCTTTCTGACAGCCGCAAGAATGGCGCAGGCGCAGGCGTTGGGCATTGCACATATACTGGCCAAGCCATTCGCCCCCCATGTCCTGCTCAACTGCTTGCGCAGCATTTTTTCAACGCCGGGCGATTATGATGCAGCCATGCAACCCCCGGTACAGCCCAGAAAGGCCCGCTCTTCTGATCGTCTCCTGCCAGAAATGTTTGAGATGGACCGCCGACTGGGGCTGATTTACCGCATGTTTGATGAGATGCCGGCTGAGCCGGATGTCTCGAATGTATGCGCCCACGCACTCAATCTCGGCATGGAGATCGTACGTGCGCAGGCCGGCTACCTGGCCCTGTTCGAGCGACAGCAGAATAAGCTGGTGCTGGTGGCATCCGAAGGCATGGATGGTCTCGCCACCTCCTGCAAAGTGACGGAGACCAGCTTTCAGGCGCTGATTAACGGCGAAGAAGAGTTGTATCAGTCATCCGGAGGTCACAGCAATCAGATCTGTTGGCCCGGCCTTGATGAAAACAGGTTTATTGCCGTGCCGGTGCGCCTGCAGGGCGTCGCCATGGGGGCGCTCTGTTTGACGCTGCCCGGCTGCGAGATGCCGCTTAAAAGCGATACCCGACAGATGCTGGGGCTGCTGGTCAAAAAACTCGATACGCTGCTCGATAACAGGGCAGTGCATGCCGCCCTGGCCGCCAATATGCGCGATACGCTCATCGCACTGGTGCGATCGCTGGAGGCGCGCGATCGTTATACCCGCGACCACTCGGCCAGAGTCGGCTCCCTGGCGGCCAGGTTCGCCATGGATCTGGGGCTGGATCAGGATCATGTCGACCTGATTCGCACCGGCGGCCTGCTGCACGACATTGGCAAGTGCGGCATCCCCGACGCCGTGCTGCTCAAACCCGGCCGTTATACCGATCAGGAGTTCGCCATTATGAAAGCGCATCCTGCTATTGGCGATAATATCCTCTCCAATATGGACACCATGGTTCGCGAACGCCTGATGCTGCGCCATCATCATGAACGATACGACGGCTTCGGCTATCCGGACAAACTGGCAGGCGAACAGATCCCTTTTGATGCCCGCATTGTCTGCGTGGCCGACGCCATTGACGCCATGACCACCCATCGGGTCTACCGCATGGCCAGGCCGCTCTCTTTCTGTCTGGAGCAACTGAAAAACAATTCTGGCACGCAATTTGATCCTGTTGTGGTTGAGGTGGCCATTGCCGCAATCGAAGGCGGCGCGGTCAGGACTCAGGCAGAAGAAAAAAACAGCCGCAAGGATGGCGTCATGCCTTTGTCCGCCCTGATTTCAGTAAAAACCGAGGTGCGCAGCTATGCATAACAGTGCAAACGACCATGGCCGGCAGGATTTTCGAATTGATGACGTAATTCCGGTCAGCGACAAAAAATTGACAAGCGAAGAGTTTGAAACTTGCAAAAACAGAGTGGGCATACGCTCCCGGCAGAACAGCATGCTGCAACAGATGGTGGGCCGGGATATTTTCGCCGCCGGCTCGCATGAAGAGGTGAATCCTGAAATGACGCAGGCGCTGGAAGCGCTGGACGCCAAGCTGAACTATCTGATCGGCGTCAATATGCTCAATGATGCCAGCCATAGCGATATGCAGGAACGGCCGGTAAACCTGAGCCTGACAGGCATCAGCTTTGTTACCGATTCGCACTATCAGGTCGGCGACGCCACGCTGATCAACCTGATGCTTCCCTCCTTTCCACCATCCATT
>JALUYG010000370.1 GCA_027013105.1 Mariprofundus sp. | reverse complement strand
CCCCTTCAACAAGCGATGCTCCGCACAGCGCAGCCATAGACATCTATGGCGATGAGGCTATATCCTTGCAAATTCAATGTGCGCCGGTGTTGCGCGTTTGTGCGCGATCCGGATGGTGACGCCATCGAACTGATTGAAAAAAGCGCGTAACTGATTCTGCGCACCACGACAGAGGTATTGATGGACGACGACGATTTTATCCCCGGATTGCTGGATTTTATTCAGAGATCGCCCACCCCTTTTCATGCCGTGGCGAACATGGCGGAGATGTTGGCGGCGGCCGGGTTTCAGCCCCTGGCGGAAAACGATGCGTGGGATATTGACGAGCGGCAAGGGCGTTATTTTGTCATCCGAAACGACTCTTCCATCGTCGCCTTTGCACTGAACAGGCCATTGCCCGAGTCCGGCATTAAGATGGTGGGCGCGCATACCGATAGTCCCTGCCTGAAAGTCAAACCCAATCCCGAAATCACGCAGCATGGCTATCTGCAACTGGGCGTTGAGGTGTACGGCGGCGCGCTGCTGAATCCATGGTTTGACCGGGATTTGTCGCTGGCGGGCCGGGTCAGCATCGTCAATGCCGGGCAGCAGATCGAGCATCGGCTGGTGGACTGGCGAAAAGCCGTTGCCGTGATTCCGAGTCTGGCGATTCATCTGGATCGCGAGGCCAATGAGAAGCGCGCCATCAACAAGCAGCAGCATCTGCCCCCGCTATTGATGAAACTGCCGGCCCATGGCGATCAGCAGGATGCGTTTCACACGCTGTTGCTGGATTTTCTCAATGGCGCGGATGATTCGCTGGCGCAGGCCGACAAGGTGCTGGCATATGAGTTGAGCCTGTATGATATGCAGCCGCCTGCCGTGACTGGCATGCATGATGAATTTATCAGCAGCGCACGGCTGGATAATCTGCTGAGCTGTTATGTCGGCGTGATGGCGCTGATTCATGGCGACGGCGAACACAACAACGCGCTGCTGATCTGTAATGATCATGAAGAGGTGGGCAGCGTTTCTGCCGCCGGGGCGCAGGGGACGCTGTTGCCATCGGTGCTAAAGCGTTTGTGCGAGGATGAAAGGCAATATTCACGCATGATCGCTTCCAGCCTGATGGTGTCGGTGGATAATGCCCACGCCGTACATCCGAATTACGCCGACAGGCACGATCCCGCCCATGGCCCGGTGATGAACGGCGGCCCGGTGATAAAAATCAACGCCAATCAGCGTTATGCCAGCAACAGCGCGACCGTGGCGCAGTTCCAGCATCTGTGCGATTCGCTCGGCGTTCCGGTGCAGCGCTTTGCCATGCGTTCGGATATGGCTTGCGGCAGCACGATCGGGCCGATTACAGCGGCGCAGCTTGGCGTGCCGACGGTGGATGTCGGCGTGCCGACGCTGGCGATGCATTCGATCCGCGAACTGGCCGGCAGGCGGGATGCGTGTGATCTGTATCGTGTCTTGCAACGCTTGTTTTAATCTGCACGACAGGCTCGGACAGAACGAATGAAAGGATCAGGAGGATTGAAAT
This sequence comes from Mariprofundus sp., assembly GCA_027013105.1. Taxonomy (GTDB): domain Bacteria; phylum Pseudomonadota; class Zetaproteobacteria; order Mariprofundales; family Mariprofundaceae; genus Mariprofundus. The sequence goes on along the minus strand of JALUYG010000370.1, from coordinate 4,134 downwards.
GATCACCATGCGGAACATCACCATTGCGCTGGCGCTGCTGCTGGCAGCTGCCTGCACACAGGAACAACAGAATAAAATCAGCCGTGTCGTGCAGAACTATACCGGCACCAACGGCGTACTGGATATCTATGCCGGCGACAAACTGGTGAAGCGGTTTATTCATATCGACAAGATTTCCACGGCGATCAGCACGAACGGCAGCACGCCGCGCCCCCATCGTTTCGGTTATGGTATTCTCGACAGTAATATGAATATGCAGGCCGATCCGGGCGAACGGAAGGTCTATTTCGAGTTCAGCGATTATTCCACCAGCTATATTTTTTACGGACAACCGTAAAAAATATTTTACACCAATCACCTTGTCCGGACATCTGGTTCGTCGTTCTGTCTGCATGAAAAAGACGAACCAGATGCGCGCCGGAACTGGGGCGAAGCATAATGCCGCTTCGAGACACTATTGTGACATGGCGGGTTGCTGCCAAATGCGGCATGATACGGCTATGAAAGCGAATATACAGGTAAGCGATGAAGGGTTGCAGGAGTCCGGCGCGCTGGTTGGCGCGATCGATGTCGGCTCCAATGCCATGCGGCTCGGCATCGCCGCCCGCGACGCCGACGGCGCGCCAAGGCTGATTCAGCGCTATCGCGAACCGGTTCGGCTGGGTCACGATGCCTTTACAACCGGTCTGCTGAGCCGGCAAACCATGGATGAAGCGGTGGAAGCGTTCAGGCAGTTCCGCCGCATTCTCGATCAGCACCATGTCGAGAAATATCGGGCTACAGCCACCAGCGCCATGCGCGATGCCGCCAACGGACGTGAGTTGATCGTCCGTATTTTTGATGAAACCGGCATCGAACTGAATCTGATCAGCGGTGAAGAAGAGGCGCGGCTGGTGCACTATTCGATCTGCCGCCGGGTGGATCTGTCCAATCAGTTTTCGCTGCTGATCGATATGGGCGGCGGCAGCGTCGAGGTCACCTTGTGCGATGACGGCGAAGTCGTGTCGGCCCAGAGTTTTAAAATCGGCACGGTCAGGCTGCTGGAAATGCTCGGCCAGGAGGGTGATTTCAACACCTTGCTCTCCGAATATCTGGATGGCGCGCGCAAAAAACTGCGCGAACAGATCGGCAGGCGCAAAACCGACCGCTGCGTCGCCACCGGCGGCAATGCCGCCGCCATCGGCGAGCTGGCCGCACAGATACTGGGTACGGAAAACAGCCAACAGATCAGCCGCAAGGCGTTGCAGAAGCTGATCAAAAAACTGTCCGGATTCAGTTTTGAAGCGAGGGTGCGCGACCTCGGTCTGCGTCCGGACAGGGCCGATGTCATTCTGCCTGCGGCGATGGTATTCCACGAAATTATGATGCTGGCAGGCGCCGAAACCATGGTGATGCCCGAGGCCAGCCTGCTCGACGGCGTGATACTGGATATGGTGGACAGCGAGCAGCGCACCTTTCAATCGCAACGGCGCAACCTGCTGGCCTGGGCGCGATCGTTGAAGAAGAAATACCATGTGGATCGTAAATACGGCAAGCATGTGGCGCATCTGGCGCTGGCGCTGTTCGACCAGACAGATGCGCTGCACCGGCTTAGCCACCGCAATCGTCTGCTGTTGGAACTGGCCGCGCATGTGCATGAGATCGGCATGTATATCCGCGTTGGCGGCCATCACCGGCATGCCGCCTATCTGGTTTCCGTCGCCCCGTTGCTGGGCCTGAGCGAGCAGGAAAAATTGCTGCTGGCGCAAGTGGTGCGCTATCAACGCAAAGGTGCGCCAAGTGAATCGCACGAGCCCTTCGCGCAACTGGATGCCGCACAACAGCAGATGGTCTGGCAGCTATCGGCCCTGTTGCGGCTGGCCATCGCGCTGAATAAGGAGCGGCGCAACCGGGTGGACGATGTTGAGGTGGTGATCGAAGCGACGGATATGACCCTGCATCTGGAAGGCCATGGCGACCTCTTGCTGGAACGCTGGGCGGCGCTGAAAACCGCCGCCTATATCGAACAGGCCTTCGGCCTGAGCTTGCACATTGATCTTGGCTTAACGGACTGAATACAACCGCGCTCAAGCCTCCCATTACCTGTTTTTTCTTGCCGCCTATCTCATGCCGGTAGGTGCTCAGGTGGCGCTGGAGTTGCAGGGTGATGAGCGCGTTTTCGATCGGGCTGTTTGCACCGCCTAGCGCGATCTCCCTTCAACGCCTCCAGGTGATGCGAAGGTGGGAGGCGGAGGCCTTCAAGAGTGACAACAGCAAAAGGGGATTTATGAACCGCTGTGCTTTTCGGCCTGTTGCAGCAGATCTTTTGCATCGGCTTTGCGGCCGGCGTCGGCGACAGGAAACTGCGGCCGGGGCGGCGCCTGCAGCGCCCGTCGAAGGTATTGCGCCGCCTGACGATAGCGTCTCTTCCGCAACAGATAGTCGCCCATAAAATAGTTGGCGTCGAGGCCATCAGGATGCAGCGCCAGCGCCTTGCGCAGATAATGTTCGGCCTTGGCGTCGTCGCCAAAAGCGATCGGCCAGCCCGGCACCCGGTAGTAGAGCAGTCCCAGAGCGGTGTAGATCAGCCCATCGGCCGCTGTCGGATCGATCGCTTCGGCCCTGCGCAATATTCGATGCGCCCGCTTGACCATGCCAAGCGCCTCAAGGCCGCCGACTTCGCCGGCATCATGGTAGAGCGCCACCGCCCGCCACGCCATAATCTCGGCATGGCCGGGATATCGGCGATCGAGGGATGCGACCTGCTCCAGCAAGGCTGCAAATGCGCCTTTCCGTTCGCCATCGCTGCTTTGATATTTGATCCGCGCCCAGCTGTGCTGAATCGCCAGCAATTCGTTGCGATAGTCTCCCGCCTGTTCGGCATGCTCGCCACGGCCGTCGTGGCGATGGGCCTCAAATGCGGGCTGCCCGGCATCAACACGGGTCGCCGGCAACACGAAAAACAGCAGCAGCGACGCCCGAACGATGGCCGAAAAAAATTTCATTGCATGATATTAGGCGTCCGCCATATCCGGATCAACCCCTGCTGTGCGCATGAATATTGGGCATGGTTATAGTTATTTGACATACCGTACCAAAACAGTCATGTTTGCACTTTCGAATTTTTACTGGAGGCTCCATGAAAAACCTGTTTCTGTTAAGTCTGTTCGGCCTGTTCATGGCGGCGTCGCTGGGCGGACAAACGCCCGAATCCATATCCTTGACCGCTTCGGCTTACGCCGATGAAGATTCCGACAATAGCGCAACCACCAGTGATGACAGCTCCAACAACAGCACTGAGACAAGCAATAATGAGACGTCCAATAATGAGGCGTCCAACAGCAGCGCTGAGAGCAGTAATAATGACAGCACGGGCAATAACGAAAGCAGTAATGAGGATGAGGCAAATAATACTGAGTTCCATTGCCCCGAAGGCATCACAACATGCTATAAAAGCGATGGCGCAGAATACAACGACATCAACAATCTTCCTCCCTCAGCTGCAGGAGCATCCGGTAGCGCCTCCGGCGGCGTCAAGCCTGTCAAACCTGTTCATTTCCGCTCATTCTGACTTATCTTCCATCCATCTAATCAAAAAGGCGCCCGACGGGCGCCTTTTTGGATTAGGGGTGCATGGCTTCGATAAAGATACGATCGATATTGCCGTGCCACTCATGGTGATACGCCGCCAGCCAGCGGTCGGCCTGGGTTTGGCCCGTTTCGAGAGCGTGGATGAGCGGGGTGAGAAAGATCGATTCATCGTCGCCGTCGCTGTTGAGTATATGCTGGCGCTGCAAGCCGCCCGCCGCAATTTCCACCATCTCCCGGCACAGCGTCAGCGCAGTCGTGTCCCGAAACGGCGTTGTGAGCGCCGTGCGCGGCACGCTACGCCGCAGCTCAACCACTTCATCATGCCGCCAGTCGGCGATCAGTCGCCAGGCTGCAGTCTGCGCATCTTCATCATACAACAACCCTTTCCAGAGCGCCGATAGCGAACATATCCACGGCCAGCCGCCGGCATCGGCGCCGCGCATCTCCAGATACTGTTTCAGGCGCACATCGGGGAACAGCGTAGAGAGATGCAATTCCCAGTCGTCGATGTCGGGGCGCTCGCCGGGCAGCTGCGGCAATTTGCCGGCCATAAAATCGCGAAAG
>JALUYG010000369.1 GCA_027013105.1 Mariprofundus sp. | reverse complement strand
GTCGATGGAGTGGCCGATCGAACGGCCGTAATAGCGGTAACCGCTACGGAATACGCCGTGTTCATAAGCCACATTCAGGCGGTGAAAATCGCCGCTGAACAGGTTGGCGGTGGTGCGGGCGAACTCAACATGGGCTCGCCATGAAGCGCCGCTATCGCCCAGATCGCCCCACGATTCAACGCCGAACTGGCCCAGATAGGCCGCCGGCGCCCGGCTGGAAGCATCTTCGCCGATCAGCTGGCTATAAAAAGCGTAGGGCAGATTGCCGCCGATCGGCGAGCGCCAGCGCAGATCGAAGCCGGCCAGTTGGTTGCCCGGCTGATTGGCTGCCGTGACCCCCAGCTTGCCGGTGTTGTCACTGCCGATCAGGGCGCGCACAAAGGTGGCCAGACTATGGGGCCGGTTGCGACCGCCCCACTGCATGGCGCGGGAAAGCCCGATCTCCAGCCCCGCTGTCGGCTTGAAGCTGAAACGGATGCCGGTCAACATCCCATGCGGTACAAAGCGATTGCCCTCCAGAACGCCCTGAAAAAAGCGGATCTGCCACGGCCCCAGCCACTTCAGCACCGGCAGATCGAAAGGGTCGGAAGCGTTGCGCATGATCGAGATGGCCGGGATCGGCCTGCTGTTGGTGGACATGATCAGGCTGCCATCCCAGCCCGGCCCCCACCAGCGATCCTGCCAGCCGGCCGATACAATCCAGTTGCCCAGAATACCGCTCACATAGGAGCCGTCCGGCCGCCAGCGTTTGCCATCGCGCGGCTTGCGCACCACCGCTGCACCCTCCAGATGCATGGCCCAGCGATCTCTAGTGAGCGACACGGCAGCGCCGGCCTCCAGGGTGGCGCGCGGCGTATCGGTAAAGGTGCGAAAACGCACCGGAAATGCGGCAGAGGCCAGGCGCGAGCTTAAACGCAGATGGCTGGAGAACTCGATATCGATTCGATGATGGATGCGCCGCCATGAGGCCAGCAGCGCTGCACCATGCACATCTTTTTCATCGGCCAGGTTGTTGGCGATATCGCCCCAGGGGATCGGCCATGTGGTCAATGGTATATTCAGCAGGCCCGCATCGGCCAGCAGCTGCAGATCGTGGCGCAGCCGCAGATCACCGGGCGCCGCCAGCGGATCGGCGCCGGCAACCCGCCCCGGCAGGCACGCCGCCAACAGGCAGATCAGCAGAGCCCCGATTTTAGAATACCGAATCATCTGTCACCTTTCATTTTTTATTCACCCCAGAAAACCTTATCTCTCGCCAAGGCGCAAAGAGCGCCAGGAAAACCATTTCTATTGTTACCTTCCTTTGCGTGCTTTGCGGCTCTGCGAGATCAATGCTTTTTCCTACAGTATGCCTACCGCTCTGAAGGAGGCGATGGTCAGGCCGACATTGGCTGCTACGCGGCTCCAGTCCAACATGCTGTCGATCAGGTGGAACTGCTCCAAATCCTGCGGCACCACAATGGTGTCGCCCGGATAGACCCGCTTGCGCAGCCAGGCGCTGTGGCGGGCATCGACTTCGCCATTGGCGCGAATGACATAGATACGATCAGTATCGGCAAAGCGTTTGACGCCGCCGGCCAGCTCCACATAGTCATCCGGTGAGAAATCACGCCGGTAGAGCAGCGCCGCCTGGTTGTATACCTGTCCCAACACCAACACCTGATCGGGCTGTTGCGGAACCATCAGTTTATCGCCGTCGCGCAGGCGCAGATCGAACTCGCCGCCCTTGAAATGAGCCATATCGGCCAGGCGAATAACCAGTCGCCCGGTGGCCTTGGCCGCACTCATCTGCTTCAACACCGCCCTGGCCTTATCCAGATCCTGCTTCTCTCGCTTCAGAATGGACGGATCCTTGATGTTGGCGATGCTGGCCGCCTGACGCTCAATATCGGCCTGCATCTGTTTGCTCAGTTCATCCAGCTGTTTTTGCTGCTGCTGCCGGATAGAGACGCGCGTGAACACCGCCGCCGCCAGATAGGCTTTGGATGTAAAACCGCCGGCGCGCTGCAGCAATGATGAGAGGCGCTCGCCCTCCTCAATCGGATAGCTGCCCGGAAAATTGACCTCGCCCTCAATGCTGGCATGCTCGATATCGCGCCAGTTGGACATGCGCCGCACGGTCAGCACATCGTAGGGTTGCAGCGGGATATTGGCATCGCGATCGCCGCCCAGCGCTTTCGCCAGGTTCACCTGAATATGTTTTGATACCCGACGCCTGTTATTCTCCACCGTATAGCGGGTGATCTCGGCCTTTTGCATATAGGCGCGTTCGGTCACATTGCCGGCGGCGAAGAGCAGATCGGTCATCCGCATGCCGGCAGTCAGGGTGAATTCGCCGGGATGGTTGACTTCGCCGTTAACGCTTACCTTATAGCGCTTTTTGACTTCCCATACTGAGTGCACCACCACCCGATCCTGATCCTGCAGTTGCGGATTGTTGCGTTTGTCCCCTTTGAGCGCCTGCTCCAGATCAAAGCTCTGCAGCGTGGCCTCTTTGCTAAGCGGATCGATTCGATACAGCTCAACATCATCCATCATCGCATCGCGCATCAAACCGCCGGCCGCCATGACCAGATCCCACAGGCGCATATTTTTCTTCGCCTCATATTTGCCGGGCTTTTGCACGCTGCCGGTGATCTGCACCGTCGGCATCTCCCGCATCTGCGCCCGCTTGAACACATAGACCTTGTCTCTGGCCTGCAGAGGCACCGACTGTTTGCCGTTGATGGCATCCAGCACATTGAAATGCACGATCGAAGTCTCCCGGTTGACCCCGGATTCCCGCTCGATGACGCCGTAATCCAGCTTGGCTTCGGGCAACAGCATATCCGCTGAGGGCAGAATATCTTTCAGACGCATGCCCTTGCGCCAGGCATATTTGCCCGGCCGCTTGACATGGCCGAGCAACCAGACCGGGTTGTTTTCATAATCGGTCACCGAAAAGACTTTCAGCAGGTCGCCATTTTTCAGCATGGTGGCCGGCTTGCGCTTGGACAGCGACACCTTCACTTCGGAACGACCGCCGCTGGCTGCAATGCGCTCAATCAGCGCCATCTTTTTATAGGCGGTCGGCAGCAGGCCGCCGGCCAGTCGAATCAGATCGCCGACGCTGCGTTCCCGCTTGAGCTCATAAATGGCCGGGCGCACCACCTGCCCGGCTATACTGGCGGTTTTGCCGATCGGCGGCACAAACACCACATCGCCGGGCAGCAGCCGCTCATCATCACTGGTGTTGCCCCTGAGCAGGAAATCATACAGATCGATCTCAGCCATCACCCGGCCGTTGCGTTTCAACTGGATATGGCGCAGCGAACCGGTTTTTTTGATGCCGCCGGAGACAAACAGGGCGTTTGAGATGGTGGAGAGCCCGCTCACCGTATAACTGCCCGGCCGCTCAACCTCGCCGAGCGCAAAGATGCGGATCGAACGCAACTTGCCCATCGAGATATCGGCCGTGACGCCGACCAGCTTCTCTTTCACCTGCTCGGCAATAAATGCCTTGGCCTCGTTAAAACGCATGCCGGCCACCGACAATGGGCCGAGCGACGGAAAGGCAATTTCACCCTCCCGATCCACCACCAGCACCAGATCCTGATCTTCGCGGCCATACAGATGGATATTGAGTTCATCGCCCGGCCCCAGCACATATTCGGCCGGCACCGGCACCTCCGTGGCCGGTGCAAAAGTGTCGGGCGAGCCGGCAAACAGATCATAGCCGAACTGCTTGAGGTTGGCGTCCACCGTCAGCGGCTTGGCATCGCGGGTGAAATCGGCAAAGGCATTCAACACGGACTGGCATTCAGCGAACAGCAGCGGCTTATCCCCTGCACCCATGACGGGCTTACCCTGAGCATTCATCATCGGTTTACATTCGGAGCTCAACACCGGCTGACCTTGCGCCAGCCATACTATCTGACCTGTATCATCAAGCTTTGACTGACACTGTGTAACCAGCTTCATCCGCCCCTGCGCATCAAGCATTGATTTGCATTGTCCGGGCATCCTGGGTTGTTCACCCCCGTTCAGAGAAAATTTTTCACTGTCTGCAGGTTTCGGTTTGCGCTGTTGCTCCAGGTTGGAACTGCCAGCCTCGCGCGCTTTGATAACAACTGGTTTGGCAGTATTTTCATTCGTTTTGACGGCCGCAGCGGGCAAGGCAATACCGGCCTGGCGCGCCAGTTCCGCCTTCTGTTGCGCCGACATGCCGGCCAGCTTCTGCTGCTGTTCCGGCGTCAATGTGATAGCGCCTGCTGACTGAACTGCGGCCGTCCAACTCAGCAATATCAGCATGATGCCTGAGACGAACCAATGTATCTTTTTCATATTATCCAAACCTCAAAATATTAAAATCAGACGTGTGAACAGGCCACGAACAACAGATGACGCCACGGCCCGGCCCCGCCGCTCGCCACTCCGCCCTGGCGGCTCATTTCCACAGCGCTTCCGCCATCGGGCTACGGCAGATATTACCGATGCAGACAATCAGAATATTGTAAAACATGGCGTTACTGTGAGACATATATTCCGATCAGAACCGACCCTGCCATTGCAATCCACCCCCATCGGAAATTACCATCGGCTGCAGCCCGCTGCCATCGCGACGCAAGCCCACGAAACGACCGATACCAAAGCCGATCAGTGCTGCAGCCACCGTATCCGAGGCCCAATGCTTTTTATCGCGGATACGTCCGAACATGGTCGCACCGCCGCCGACTGCAGCCAGCGGGGCCACCCACCAGGGCATATTCCGATCCGCCGAAAGCACGCCTACCACGGAAAACGCCAGCGCCACATGCCCGGACGGCAGCGACATTCGCTTGTCACTAAAGCTACCGGGATGGAATTGCCCGTTATTCGTGCCGGGGGCTACCGGCCGCTCCCGCCCCAGCGCCGCCTTCAGCGCCCCCGCCGCCGCCAGACTGAAAAAAGCCGCTTCGGCATAGCTTCCGGCTTTGCGCATGGCCCGGTGATCATCGCCAAACAGGCCCTGCATGCCGTAAAACATCACCGCTCCGGCCGGCGCCGCCAGCGCCCATGCATTGCCCAGACTGGCCGCGCCGGAAGCCCCGTTCCACTGCCGATACAGCTTGCGATCGAGCAGTGATGAAGCAGCTGTCAACGCCACGCCCGTTTCGAACCAGTACCAGTCGGAACGCTCCCAGTGCAGCGGTGCGGCAACCAGCGATCTGGCATCATCGCCCCACTGGCCCAACTCATCGCCGACAGCTCCGGCGCAGGCGGCGTTTGCCGCCGCCGCTAATCCAAGCATGAATGCCAGCGCATGTATCCCCTTCCTGATCATGAAGCGCATGATAGCGACACAGTCTGAATATAGACAGCCGAATATCCAGGCGGCCGATTTAAATTCACATGTTACGGCTTCAGCAACGACTGTTTGCTGTTTTTACGCGCCACGCGCAATTTTGCGATGGCCAGTTCAAGATCGAGCATCGCCTTGACCGCAACCTCTTTATCGGGCGAGGCAAGCATTTTTCTGGCATTATCGGCCGCTTTCCTGGCCTCGGCAGCATCGATTTCATCGGCCCGCTGCACCGCATCGGCCAGGATAATCACGGCGTCGGGCTGCACCTCCAGAAAACCGCCGAACACCACGATATCGGTGGACTCGCATCCCCCTGCCGCATCCTGAAGCGGGCAATCCACCCGCA
>JALUYG010000368.1 GCA_027013105.1 Mariprofundus sp. | reverse complement strand
CCCGACACTGGTCGTCGCATTGACCATCCCCGCCACGCTGTTGGCCACGCTGACGATCATGCAGGCGCTCGGTTTGTCACTCAATATCATCACCATGACAGCGCTGGCGCTGGCCATCGGCATGCTGGTGGATGACGCCATCATCGTGGCTGAAAATATCGCCCGCCACAGCCACGACAAAACCCCGTCTCAGGCCGCCCTGAACGGCGCAGTGGAAATTGCCGGCCCCGATACCAGCGGCACCATGACCACGCTGGCGGCATTTCTGCCGCTGCTGTTCATCGGCGGCATCGCCGCCCTGTTCATGCGTCCGTTCGGCTGGACGGTGAGCATCGCCCTGTTGGTATCGCTGCTGCTGTCACTGGTTCTGGTGCCGTCGCTCTCCGCCAGCCGCTGGTTCGCAGCAAAAGCAGTCGTTCCAGCCTGGATACCCCGCGTTCAACAGATGGCGGAGAGTGCATTTGCACGGGCGCGAAGGCACCGCAAAACTGCCATCACCGCCGCGCTGCTGCTGATCATTGTTGCCATCGCACTCACGGCAACAGGGCGCGCATCGTTATTGCCGCCGATGGATGAGGGCTCCATTCTGGTGGAGTATATCATGCCGCCCGGCACCTCGTTGGCCGAGAGCGACCGCATCGGCAACCGGCTCGAACGCATGGCCATGCAACAGCCCGATGTCGCATCGGTCTATCGCCGCACCGGATCGCCTGTGGTCGGCTACCAGATTGAAGGGCCGCATCGCGGCGAAATCATGATGAAGCTCAAGCCGCTGGATCAGCGCACGCGCAGCGCCGATGCGATTATGGACAGTTTCCGTCACCTGACCGCCGATTTCCCCAGCATGAGTTTTCTCTTCCACCACCCGACGCAGGAAAAAATGGATGAGAGTTTCTCCGGTCTGCCGGCCCTGTTCGGCGTCACCATTTATGGCGATGATGAGGCGACGCTGATCAAGCTGGGCGAGCGGGTGGAGCAACTGCTGCAACATGAAGATGGCATCTCCAATATTGTCAACAACACCAACATTCGCAGCAACCAGCTGACCGTGCGCCCGCTGACGGATCGACTGGCCCTGTACGGATTGCGATCAAACGATATACGCCAGACGCTACGCGCCGCAGGCTTCGGCCTGCAGGCCACCACGGTGATCCGCGCGCAGCAGACTATTCCGGTGTTATTGCGCTGGCAGAATGCCACCATCAACCGCCCGGATGCCATCGGCGCGTTGCCGGTTCCCACGCCGGATGGCGGCTGGGTTCCGCTCAGGCAGGTGGCGCTGATTCAGCCTGCCGGCATCGCCGCCGCCATCACCCGCCTGAACGGCCAGCGCCAGATCACCCTGATGGCGGAAGCGGAGGGCAATCTGATCGCCGTCGCCCGCTCCGTGCAGCAGCAACTCGACCGCCTGAAACTACCCGCCGGCTACAGCGCCCGCGTCAGCGGCCAGTATCCGGTGCTGATTCATAGCCTGGCCGAATTCGTTTTCACCGCTCTGGCCGCCACGGCCCTGATCTACCTGATCATGGTGCTGCAATTCGGAGGCTCTCGGCGTTCATGGCGGCAACCGCTGGCCATACTGGCGGTGATTCCCGTCGCGCTCTCCGGCGGCCTGATTGCCGTCGTCGCCAGCGGCCACGGCATCGACGCCTCCATCGGCATGGGGGCGCTAACCCTGATCGGCATTGCCGTGAATAACGGCATCGTTCTGGTGGATTACGCCAACCGCCAGATGCGCGCCGGCATGGCCGCCACCGAGGCGTGGCGGCGGGCCGTACACGTTCGCCTGCGCCCAATCATGATGACTGCCGCAACCACCATCGCATCGCTGCTGCCGATCACCCTCGGCATCGGCGGCGCTTCAGAAATTTTTCAGCCGTTTTCATTCATGGTCATCGGCGGCCTGCTCACATCCACGGTCGCCACGCTGCTGCTGTTGCCGGCGTTCTTGAACCCTGAAAAATAGCGCCTTTTGACGCAGGCCTCAGAGAAAAGTCAGGGACGCTGAAAAACAACGTCCATGTCGTTTCTCAGCGCGAAGCTCAGAGTTGTTCAGGGCCTCCTTAGCTGGCCAGCAGTTCATCCAGAAAATCGATGCACCCCTTTAACTGCCGGCGTTTGTCATCGGAGGGATGCAGCAGCGTCAGGTTGCCGTCCGGCGTGAGGCGGAAGCGGCCGGGTTGGCGCTGCACGCGCATCAGCATGCCGGCCGGATCAATGCGCGATTCGGCGGTGAAATGGAGCCTGAAGCCCTGGCCGGTCTCCTTGACGGCGGCCAGCGCCAGTTCTGAGGCGCGCCAGCGCAGGCGTTGCTGTTCGAGGCAGAATTTGGCTTCATCCGGCATGCGCCCGAAACGGTCGGTCATCTCCTCAAACAGCAGCGTGATCTGCGCATCGTCTTCGGCGCGGGAGATGCGCCGGTAGAGATTCAACCGTTCGCCGGCCTGCGGCACATAATCCGGCGGCAAAATCGCGTTCATGCCCAGATGCAGATCGACCGGCTGCTTCGGCTTCACGGGCGCGCCGCGCGCTTCGGCCACGGCGGCTGACAGCATATCCATATACATATCCAGCCCGATCTCTTCGATGCGGCCGCTCTGCTCCGCCCCGAGCAGGTTGCCGGCGCCGCGAATCTCCATATCCTGCCGCGCCAGCAGAAAACCGGCCCCGAGTTCGGTGTGTTCGGCAATGGCCTGCAAGCGTTCGCGCGCATCGCGCGTCATGGCGCGGGCGTCGGGCGTGAACAGATAGGCGTAGGCCTGGCGATGGCTGCGCCCCACCCGGCCGCGAATCTGATGCAGTTGTGACAGCCCCAGCAGATCGGCGCGCTCAATAATCAGGGTGTTGGCGTTGGGCACGTCGAGCCCCGATTCGACAATCGTGGTGCAGACCAGAATATGTAATCTGCCCTCATAAAAAGCCATCATCTGGCGATCGAGCTCGGCCGGACTCATCTGGCCGTGGGCGATACCGATCTCCGCTTCCGGTACATCCTCGCGCAGCCGCGCTGCAATACGATCAATGCTTTTGACATGGTTATGCAGATAGTAGACCTGCCCGCCGCGATAGAGTTCGCGGCGAATCGCTTCGGCCGCCAGATGCGGATCGAAACTGCACACCATGGTGCGAATCGCCTCACGCTCCGCCGGCGGCGTGCTGATAATCGATACGGTGCGCAGGCCGGAGAGTGTCTGGTGCAGGGTGCGCGGAATCGGCGTGGCGGTCAGGGTGAGCAGATCGACGCTGGCGTGCAGGGCTTTGAGCTTCTGTTTGTGCTTGACGCCGAAGCGCTGCTCTTCATCGACAATCACCAGCCCGAGATCGGCAAATTTGAACTGATCGGAGAGCAGGCGGTGGGTGCCGATGATGATGCGGATATCGCCGCCGGCCAGTTCGCGAATAATACGATCGCTCTGTTTTTCTCCCTGCAGGCGGGAAATCAGCGCCACCTTCAGCCCCGTGCCGGCGAAACGCTCGCAAAAGCTGGCGTAGTGCTGATTGGCCAGCACCGTCGTCGGCGCCAGCAGCGCCACCTGTCGGCCCGATTCGGCCACAATAAAGGCCGCCCGCATCGCCACTTCCGTCTTGCCGAAGCCGACATCGCCGCAGATCACCCGATCCATCGGTTTGTCGCCCGAGAGATCGCGCAGGATGGCGTCGATGCTCTCCACCTGATCATCGGTCTCTTCAAACGGGAATCGGGCTGCAAACTCCTCGTACGCCTGCAGTAACGCGCCCTGCAGTGGATACGGCGGCCGGGTTTTGCTGCTGCGCGCCGCCTCCACGGCAATCAGCTCATGCGCCATAGCGAGCAGATCGCGCTTCACCCGTTCGCGGGTGCGTTTCCACTTCTCGGAACCGAGCTTGTTCAGCGTCGGCGACTCATCGCCGGTGTAGCGGTGCAGACGCGCCAGTTCCTCAACCGGCACAAACACATGCGCCTTGTCGGCATACTCAATCTTGATGAAGTCGGCGACATCGCCGCCCTCGCCCATGCTCTCCAGACCCCGGTATCGGCCGACGCCGTGATCTTCATGCACCACCGCATCCCCGACAGCGAGCTCGGCCAGCGATGTGAAAATATCGGCGCGCAATACCGCCGTGCTGCGACTGCGCTTGCGCGGCAGGTGCTGACCGAGCAGTTCGCGACCGGTCAGCAGCATGCGTTTCTGCGCCGGCAGGCAGAAACCGCTATCGAGATAACCGATAGTGGAAGCGAGCGCCTGATCCGCACACGCCTTCAGCGTCGGCTGCAGCGCAGCTTTGCCAATCGGTTCGCAGGCTTCAATCATGCGCTCCTGCTGGCCCGGCCCGTGCGCCACCAGAGAGATTTTCCAGCCCGCGTCCAGCTGTTTTTTCAGCTGCCGCAGCATGGCGTGCAGCGGCCGGATTCGATCGCCGAAATCGGCCAGCGATGGCGCCGGCTCAACACCGGACGCCGACAGACGCCTGGCGGCGACGCGCGTTTCTGTCGCAAACAGCTCCTGCGGACTGATGCTGGGCTCGGCGCTGGCGCGCACCATCTCAAACTGGGCCCGCACCTGTTCGGCGAAGGCCTGCCGACGCGATTCAATATCGCCATCGGCATGAATCCGGCAGTCATCCGGCAGGTAGTCCGACAGACGGGCGCACTCGCCATAAGCCAGCGGCAACAGCGCCTCGATGCCCGGATGCGGACGCCCGGCCTGCACGGCGCTCAGAATCGGGTGGCTGCGCAGCTGCGGAAAACGGGCGCGAAAAGCGGCGATGAAGGTGTCGCAACCGCGCTGATCCAGGATCACTTCGCGCACCGGCACCGAGATAAAACTGTCCAGATACTCCCCCGAGCGCTGGGTTTGCGGATCAAAGCGACGAATCGATTCGATATCATCACCAAACAGATCGATGCGCAGCGGCGTCTCTTCGGTGGCCGGCCAGATATCGAACAGGCCGCCTCGGGCGGCAAACTCGCCCGGCGCCAGCACGCGCTCCGCCGCTATCATGCCCGCTTCGGCCAGCCGTGTTTTCAGGCCGGCGATATCCAGCGGCATGCCTGTTTTCAACTGCCAGACATGCGCCGCGACCGATTGCGGCGGTGCGATGCGTTGCAGCCAGGCCGGCAGCGCCGTCAGCAGCACCCCCTGTGGATCGGGGCTATCCAGTAAGCGCCCCAACGTGGCAAAACGTTCACCGACAATGGCGTGGTGCGGTGAAACGCGATCGTACGGCAGCACTTCCCAGGCCGGAAAACGCCACAGCAGCTCCGGCTCATCCTGCAGGAAAAACGCCAGCTCTTCGGCCAGTTGGCGGTAACTGCGCAGATCCGGGCAGATCCACACATGCATGCCGCCCGAGCGCGCCAGTTCGGCAAGCCGCCAGGCCAGCCCGGTTAATGCCGTGTGTTGTCGGGAATGATCGGATCGGGAAGATGCTTGCATGGCGGCGGCGCATGCTGCCGGATCAGGGCGTTGCGATGAAGCCCCTTTCACCTGCCCTTTCAACCGAACTATTCAGAATAGCCCGGTTTCAAACCCTCACGACGCTGTTTGATCAGTTTGCTGATCTGCTCTGTCGATGTGATAATATCTTCAATATACTTTCTGGATGCATCGGAGAGCGATTCCATCAACAGCAGTTCAGCCGACATCAGCGTGCCGGTCAGGTTGTTGTTCAGATCGTGCGCCAGCTGGCTGCAGAACGATTCGCGACTTTGCTGCGCCGCTTGTAGTTGCAGGCGGCTGTTTTTGCACTCCAGCGCATTGCGAATCTTCAGCTGCAGCAGCGTGCTGTTGAATGGCTTGGGCAGAAAATCATCGGCGCCCGCTT
>JALUYG010000367.1 GCA_027013105.1 Mariprofundus sp. | reverse complement strand
GTCGGTTCATCGAGCAGCCAGATCGGCGCATCGCGCAGCATCAGCGCTGCCAGCTCCGTGCGCTGACGCTCGCCACTCGACAGCTCGCCCAGCACACGCCCCAGCAGCGCTGCAATCTCCATCCGCTCGGCAACCGCTGCAATATCGCCACTCTCCGCTGCTGCCGCCAACTCCAACCGCTGGCCCACCGTCAATCCGAATTCGGCCGGTGGCAACGCCCCCTGCCAGGCGATCAGCCGGGCGCGCTCCTCGCGTGTGTAGTGATGCAGCGGCTGCCCGTCAATTTCGATCGCTCCGCCGGCCGGGATCAATCCAGCCAGTGCCAGCAGCAAGCTCGATTTGCCGGCGCCGTTCGGCCCGAGGATCACCACCGCTTCGCCAGCCCGGCAGCAACAGTCCAAACCTGAAAACAGCGCCCTGCCGCCGCGATGCAGCGAGAGATTCGAGAGTTTGAGCAGATCAGTCATATTCTGGCATCATGCAGCTCAGTTACGCCTGAGCAACAGGAACAGGAATAGCGGCACTCCGATCATCGCGGTAAGCACGCCGACAGGCAGCTCGGCTGGCGCAATCACGCTGCGCGCCGCCGCATCGGCCAAAGCCAGCAGCAGGCCGCCACCGATGGCCGATGCGGGCAGCACAGCGCGGTGCAGCGAGCCGAAGATCAGACGCATCAAATGCGGGATCACCAGCCCGACAAAGCCGATCGTGCCGGCCGCCGTCACAGCAATGGCGGTGACAGCCGAAGCCAGCCAGAGCAGCCGGCTGCGCAGCTGTTTCACCTCCACGCCGAGCGCTTCGGCGTGACGCTCGCCAAGCAGCAGCAGATCAAGTGAACGCGATAGCAGCAGACCGCAGAGCAGCGCTCCTGCCCAGACCAACAGCAGCAACGGCACCGGCAGTTCCGAATGGGAGAGATCGCCCATCATCCAGGCAAAGGCGCGGTATAATCCCTGTTCAGGCAATAGCGCCAGCAGCAGTGCCAGCACAGCCGACCAGAATGCTGCCAGCACCACACCGGCCAGTAGCATACGACCGGCGCCCAGATGCGCGAAGGCCATCACGGCAACAATACCGATCCAGGCCCCGGCAAAAGCGCCGGCACTCATCGCCCACGGCGATGCCGGTATCAACATCAACCCGGTCACCGCCCCGGCCGATGCCGAGCCGGCCACACCCAACACATAGGGCTCTGCCAGCGGATTACCGAGCAGCACCTGAAACCAGACCCCGGCCAGCGCCAGCAATCCGCCGATAGCAAATGCCGTGAGCAGGCGCGGCAGGCGCAGTTCCCAGAGTATCGTCGCACTCATCGGATCATGCGCAGCAAACGGATTGATCCACTGCTCGCCGGCGCCCAGCCCGATCAGCAGGCAGGCGATGATGCCGCCGCCAAGCGCCAACCAGCGCAGCGTCACAGCACTACCCCGGAAAAGGCGCGCCAATGGATAGTACGAACATGCAGGCAGGCTGCCCGCTCATGGATATTTTCGAGTAACATCACGGCGATCATTACGGCTTCGGAAGATTCATTTCAGCACCTTTGCGACCTGAAGCATTTGTTTCTTCCATCAACTGCGCCTGGATTTTCAGGCGATCCTGTTCCAGTTCCTGTTTTAACTCAGCCTCGGTGGGCAGGTAAGGCAGATACTTGGCGGCGAAGAGTTGTTCGCTGTCGGTGAGTACAGAATATTTCACGATCGCTTCGCTTTTCTGGCTGGGCAGATTGAGAAAATCGAATACATAGGGGTCGCGCAACACATCTTTCGGGCGTAATTGTTGATCCTCCACCTCCAGTTCAGCCACTTTCTGTTCTGCTTCACTTTTGACAGGGTCTGAACTCTGGCTGGATAGCAGCCGCTCATAATAGAGTTTATCAATTTGTCGTTCTAGCGCGCGCGTACTCCAGTTCTGTTCAATTGCTTCTTGCAGATACCACTCTCTGGCTTTTGAGTTTTCCACACGAATTAAGGTGCGGTAATGAGTCCAGCTCAATTCGGTACGCACTGCGTCCCGAATTGGATAGCACTGATAAAAGGCACGCATATTACGGAGGTTTCGCACATCAAAGCCCTTTCCGAACTCGTCTGTTAACTGCCGGGATAGTATTTGTAGCTGCTTCTTTCCGTATGCCGCGCGGCTGCTCCCCTGTTGTTCATGCTCAACAATCAAACGGCCAATCTGCCAATAGCACTGCACCATCGCCTGATTGACCGCCTGGCGCACCTGATGACGTGTCTGTTGGATGATGTCAGATATCTCTTGAAAAAGCAGGTGCGTATCATCAGAAACGGCTTGTATCTTGTTCTCCGAATGACTCATGCCCACCTCCTTTCTAAGTTACCACGAAACAAACAACGCTCCAGAGCCCAGCAGCAAGCATGCTACAGAACCGGATCAGAGTCCTCATCGAATCTGCCATATTCAATTTCGGATTCGCGTACAGCCCAGTGAATCGCATCGACACTGTTTTTCCCTACGCCCTTGATAGAGAGCAGCTCTTCCGTGCCGGCAGTAAATACCGCTTCGACGCTGCCAAATTTATCCAATAGTGCTGCAGCACGCTCCGGGCCGACGCCGGGGATACCCTGCAGAATATGCAGCTGGGTTTTGCGTTTGCCACGGGGCCGAATGCCGTGGCGAGACAGGGCTCCGGTGGCGATCGCCCTGTTCTGACGGGCAGTGTAGAGCATCAGTTGCGCGCTCTCCTGCAGGTTGCGGGAACGTAACAGTGGAATGCCGAAAAATACGCTCAATGAAATGAGTGCCCCTTGCACTGCTTCTCTGCGCATATTGCTTGAGGCAAGATCACGGCTGGTGCCTTCCAGAATAATAATGCCACGTTTGTCCGATTGGGCCAGCCTGCTCCCCTGATGGAATATGCGACCATCCTTAATCGAGACAGCCAGATCCGTCAGTGTTTTGCGTTCAAACAATAAATGGTCGTCCACCTCATAGTCTCCGAGGGTTAAACGGCTGATAGATAGTGAAACCGATTCGTTGGCTGCAAGCAGTTCGACCATGCCGGATCGCTGTTCACGATCATCCACAACAATGCGAACCGGACTTTGCCTGCTGTCGTTCAAACTCAGATACCGCCGGACTGTTCTTCCAGTTTTCGTAAATCTTCACACAGGCGCACTGGCAAATCAGCGCTTTCATGCAAAATAGCCATGATGCCTATTTTACCAGCGGATAATTTACGGAAAAACAGGTAGTGATGTTCATACCTGCTGAAATATGCCTCAACATTCAAATCAGGCGGAACAACAAGATTCGCTGGAAGGGAACGCCAAAACTTCTTTTTCTCAGATAACAGTTGCAAGTGATGATGCAGACCACGGATATACTTTTTGGCCTGTTTCTCGCCCCATGTTTCACAGGTGTAGCGCCAGATATCATCCTGAGCTTTATCAGCAGGCGGGAAAAACAGATAAGAGGACACGCTACTTATTACGCTGCATGATCTCTTCAGGCGTCACTGCCACATACTCACTCTCATCGGCACGCATGGCGGGCTCCAGCTCTCTCTTTAACCACTCCCATGATTCACTTCGGCTTTTTAAATCGTTGCGAATCAGGGCACGAACATACTCACTGGCATTTTCATATAGCCCATGCTCCCCTATCTGTTGCTGCAGGTGCGCTTGCAACTCCCCTTTAATTCTTACATTGATATTTGCAGAAGCCATCTCTATCACCTCACGTTATCTGATACTTTAATATCGTGAACAATAAATGCAATATATTTTACAGCACGATCAAGCGGCCACCCGGCCAGGTCAAATCAGGCAGAGAGCCAGCAGCATGGCGCATTCACAGCATTCGATGCCGGCACCGAGGCAGTCGCCGCTCATGCCGGAAAGCCGCCACTGCAGAAAGGCGCGCCAGAGCAGCTGTGCAACCACGGCGAACAACGCGAACAGGAGTGAGACGACAACCCAGCTGAACAGAAACAGGAAAGCACCCCAGAACCAGAGCGCGTTCTCCGGAATCTGCCAGGCGAACTGCTCGCCGCGGCCCGGTGCCAGTGGTGGCAGCGATTGCGACCAATAGAGCGAGCCGAGCCGGGCCCATGCCGGAATCAGCAGCAGCGCCCAGAGGCTCGAGTCGGGCGATCCGATCAGTGATGCTGCGGCAATCAGCTTGGTCAGCAGCAGCAGGATCAGCACCACCACGCCGAAGCTGCCGATATGCGGATCTTTCAGCACTGCCAGAAAACGGTCACGATCACGGTGCGCCGCGCCCAGTGCATCGGCCAGATCGGCAGCGCCATCCAGATGCAACGCGCCGGTCGCTCCAACCCAGACCAGCACCACCAACAATCCGGCCACCCCGGCATCGGCATGCAGGCCGAGCTTTGCGGCCAGCACCAGCAGCAGGCCGATCAGCAGGCCGACCAGCGGGAACCAGATGGCCGAACGTGACAGCTCCTCCTGCCTGAAATCGGCCAGTTGCGGTGTCGGCAGCCGGGTCAGAAACTGCACGGCCAGAATCAATCCGCGCATGCAGGCTCGCGATTCATAAACAGCAGTTTGGGCGAATGCCCCTCCAGCAGCGACACCCGACTCCATGCCGCATAGGGCAGATGCAGCCGCCAGAGCGCTGCCATCGGCATATCGAGCAGGTGCGCCAGTAGCACGCGAATGACACCACCATGTGCCACCAGCAGCCGGCTGTTGCCGCAATCACGCGCCACCCACGCCTGCCAGCCATCGATCACGCGGCGACTGAAATCGTCAAATGCTTCACCATTCGGCGGCTGCACGCCGACAGGCGACTGCCAGAAGCGGTGCAGCAGTTCGCCATGCTCCTGCCCGAGCTCATCAAAGCTGCGATTCTCCCAGTCGCCGAAATCCATTTCGCGCATCGCATCCAGTGTCTGCACATCGCACTGTTGCCCCTCACTCAACTCATGTGCGAAGAGGAGGCAGCGCTGTAGTGGCGAGGTGGCGATATGGTCGAATCGATGGCCAATCTGCCCGAGGTGATCGGTCACGCTGCGCATCTGCTGCCAGCCGGTTTCAGACAACGGCAGATCAGTGCTGCCGCGAAATGCCCAGCCCTCCGCCTCAACCGCGCCGTGGCGCAGCAGATCGATGATGATCGGTTCACTCATCCTTGTCGGTCACCCCGGCGCTCTCGAAGGTCGCCATCTCGTTGTGCAGTGCAATGGCCGACTGCAGCAGCGGCACTACCAGCGCTGCGCCCGAGCCCTCGCCCAGCCGCATCTCAAAATCGATCAGAGCGGACAGACCCAGCGCCTCCAGCGCCAGCGCATGTCCATGTTCATGCGACACATGGCTGGCCAGCATCCAGTGGCGCGCATCCGGCTCGATCACACAGACCGCCAGCGCCGCCGCAGCCGCAATAAATCCGTCGATCAGCACAGGCGTGCCGGACTTCGCCGCCTGCAGGTAGAAACCGGCCATCGCCGCGATCTCCAGCCCCCCTACTTCCTGCAGCAGCAACGCATCCGGTTGTGCCGAAACGCGCTCCAGCGCACGGCTGACAATATCGATCTTCAGAGCGCGCGCGGCATCATCGATGCCGGTGCCGAAGCCGACCACCTGATCAGGTGCGGCACCCGCCAACCGGCAGATCAGGCAGGCCGATGCCGTGGTATTGCCGATACCCATATCACCGGCAATCAGCAGATTGGCGCCGGCATCGATCCCCCGCCTCGCTGCCGCGCGCCCGACTGCAATCGCGGCAGCGCACTCATCCGCCGTCATCGCCGCCTCATGCAGCAGATTCGCCGTGCCGTGCCGCACATTGGCATGCACAATATCATCGATATCAGCCAGATCGGAGAGCA
>JALUYG010000366.1 GCA_027013105.1 Mariprofundus sp. | reverse complement strand
CGATAGCCACCAGAGTTATTTTCGTTGATCGAGTTGGTTGCATTGTTGCCTCCCTTGTAAAATGTGTAATGCAAGTCGCATAGTGACAGTTGTATTTCGCCAGTCAACCTTGATAACTTCGCAAGAGATCATCGGAGCCTTCATGAATCGGCTTTTTGCAACTTCATCAGCCTTGAACAGTCTTCAATGGCGCGACCAGGCGGGATCGGAGGCGTCAAATGCCGCCGGGGTGATCGCTTCCGGCTTGCCGCCCCAGCCGGGGACCCGGTAGATGCGACGAATACGATGCTCTTCAGCGGAATATAGCAACATCTGGCCATTGGGCGACCATGATGGCGATTCGATACGTTTACCGGTGGCAAGATAGCGAATATCAGATCCGTCCGGGCGCACCGTCGCCACTGCAAACGTCCAGTTTTTGAGTGAAATCATGGCGATACGATCGCCGGCCGGCGACCATGAAGGCGATGTATTGTAGCTGCCCTGCGTACTGACCAGTTGCGCCTTGCCGCCCGCAACAGCCTTGCGATAGACCTGCGGCCTGCCGCTGCGATTGCTGACAAAAGCGATCCATTTGCCGTCCGGCGACCAGGTCGGCGTCGTATCGATTCCCTTATGGCGGGTAAATCGCCGCCACTTCTTCTGTTTGATATCGTAAATAAAAATTTCGCTGTCGCCGGTATACGACAGGGTTGCCGCCACATAGCGACCATCGGGCGAAAATTCCGGCGTGCTGTTCAATCCTTTGAAATCGCCAAAAGCGGTGCGTCTACCATTTCTCAGGTTAAAAAATTCGAGCCGGGGATGGTTGCCGACGTAGGTATTCAGGGCGACCAGGCGACCGTCGGGCGACCAGTCCGGGGAGAGCAGCAGGGTGAAATTCTTGCCGACCGTCTGGCGGTTGGCGCCATCCTGATCCATATAGATCAGATCGGAATAGTCGCCATGCTTACTGACATACAACAGATGGCTGGTAAAATAGCCGGGAACGCCCAGCGCCGCACTATAGATCTGATCGGCCACCCGATGCGCCACCAGACGTTTGTTCGAGGCCGGGCTTTGCACTGTGACTGCAGCCAGTTGCTTGTTTCTGAACGGATCGAATACCTGCACCTCAACCTGCATCTCATTGGCATTTCGGCGCAACCGGCACAAAGCCAGAATATCCGCGCCGATAATGCGCCAGTCACCATAGTCGAGATGCTTCATGCTCTCGGCAGGAGTGGCGATAAACGCCATCGGATCAATCGCCTTGAATGACTGGCTGGAGAGCAGATCGTTCTCCACCACCTGGTAGAGTCCGCGCCGGTCTGCATCAGGCACATCGCCGGCATCGATGGCGATGGCAACCTGTAACGGACGATAATCGGACTGATAGATATCGAATTCGGCCGCCATGGCTTGAAATGATGTCAGTAGAAAAGGTAGAAGCAGGGCCATCCATCGCATACCGGCTTTCTAGCGCTGCCAAGCCTGTAATACAAGCCGAAATCGCCGCTAAAGTCGCCGCCAGCTCCATTGGCGCCCTCACTTGCAACTTATCACTTGCAACATTCCGCTTGGCTTTCTGCTCATAAAAGTATATTATAAATCTATGAAATCAGGGAGCCCCCTCTCAGGAGGTAAGATGCATGTTTCATATTGTGGATGACGTGCCTGAATTAAGAGACGTATTGAAAGAACTCGTAGCCTGTTCCGGCCACCGGTCGATGCAGTTCGATTCGGCCGAGTCATATCTGGAATATTTTGATTCGGACGACTTTGTCGCACCTGTGGCAATCTTAAGCGACTATATGATGTCCGGTAAAACAGGGCTCCAACTGATCAGGGAGGTGCGGAAAAGGCTGCCGCACCAAAAAGCTGTCATCATTTCGGGCACCCCATGCTCCGAACTTCATGCCGATATTGAATCCCATCTCTGCTATTCGCTAACCAAACCGTACAGAATCGACAAACTCTTTTTCCTGCTCGAAGCATTGGAGCGGTGCGATCAACACTGCCGGCAGGATTCAGACAATTTCAAGCAGCCCCGTTGCCATTACGGCCTGGCGCATGAATGCCCGTTTTTCCCCGGCAACGCGCATCCGGCGTAAACGCGCCGCAGCACTAACGCGCAGTTTCAACGAAGGCGCGGAATAAACGCCGGAACCCGTTGGCGGTAAGCGGCATACTCAGGATGTTGGTCGATCATGCGCCGCTCCTCAAAAACCGAGCCAATCAAAAAATAGAGAGAGGCGGCCAGCGCCATATTCAAGCCATTAATGCTCTGATCGGGACTGGCCAGCAGCATCAGCATGACGCCGCTATACATCGGGTGACGCACATGCCGGTAAATGCCGCTGACAATGAACGGGTCGATATTGTTCTTCTGCCGTCGAAGCCCGACAAAGGCCATCGCGTCAATCGGTCGAAATGCTGCCAGCGCTGCAATGCCGCCGACCAGTTGCAGGCCGAAAAGCAGGTAGAGCAGCAAACCGTCAATATGATACAACGGGCGATCCGGCAGCGCATGGATAAACATCAACCAGAGCGCCGCGAACAGCAGCGATACAATGGAATACGCCAACCGGTATTGCTGTGCGGAAAACAGTCTGGGGATGACCGCATGTTTGACCCATGCCGCAGCCATCAGGCTATGCGTCAGGGCGAACAGCAGCGTCGCCAGCCAGACATAGAGCGCCGAAGTCACCCGATTTGACCTCGTATCACAATATGGATGTGAACACATTTCATATCACAGGACGAAATCACAGGGCGAAAAGTCATGCAGGTTAGTGGCGAATAAACTTCACCAGCAGCCAGCCAAGCGCCACTGCTGTCAAGCCGGCCAGACGCAGGCTGTGCGGCGACATCTCGGGCAGTCGCCGGATCATGTTGATCATCTGCGCCGGAAAGAGCGCATAGAGCGCCCCTTCCAGCACCATCACCAGCCCCAGCGCCGTCAGCAGATCATTCATGCCGGAGACGACGATTGGTTGTCTGAGTCCAACTGAACAATACGGTTATTGGCGTGACTGCTGGAAGAACTTGAAAAATTCCGAGTTCGGAGAAATGACCAGTTTTGTGTGTGCATCGATGGACTTTTTATAAGCTTCCAGCGAGCGGGTGAAGGCGTAAAACTGTCGATCCCTGTTATAGGCGGCGGCATAGATGCCGGTGGTTTCGGCATCGGCCTTACCACGAATAATCTCCGACTGCTTATAAGCCTCCGCCAGAATGGTCTTGCGCGTCTTTTCCGCTTCAGCGCGAATCTCCTTGGCCGCCTCTTCACCTTCGGAGCGATACTCCTTGGCGATACGGTTACGCTCCGCCTTCATGCGCTTGAACACCGCATCCGAGTTCTCCGCCGGCAGATCGGCGCGTTTGATACGCACATCCACCACCGAGATGCCGTAGTCTTTGACGCCCTTGTCGGCCCGATCGCGAATCGACCTCATCAAGGCCACCCGCAATGTGGCGTTTTCGCCGCCGGAGACAATCTCATGCAGCGTATGCTGGCCGAGCACTTCGCGCACCTTGCCGCGCACCACGTCATCCATTCGGGCGACAACGCCGGTCTGCGTGCGCGCCACCTGATAGACCTTGAGCGGATCAGTAATGCGCCAACGAGTATAATTATCGACCATGATGGTCTTTTTATCTTTGGTGATCACCTCATTCGGCGGCGCATCGCTTTCCAGCAGGCGCTGGTCGAAAGTGGTGACGCTCTGCCACGGCAGTTTAAAGTGCAAGCCGGCCTCTTTGACAACCTCTTTCGGATTACCGAACTGCAGCACCAGCGCCTGCTCGCGCTGATCAACCACAAAGGCGCACATGCTGGCCACGACAGCAGCTGCCACCAGAACAATTGCAATAAACATCTGTTTCGGACTCATTTCTGCACCTCCACCTTGTTGCCAAGTTTATCCAGCGGCAGATACGGCAACACATGCTGCGCCACCGAAGCATCGATAATCACCTTGTCGGCGCGACTTAAGACATCCTGCATGGCATCCATATACAACCGTTTACGCGTCACTTCGGGCGCCTGTTTGTAGGCGCTCAGCACGCTTTCAAAACGGGCTGCTTCACCTTTGGCGTGCTCAACAACCTGCTTGGCGTAGCCTTCGGCATCCAGCACCATCTTTTTGGCCTCACCACGCGCATTCGGGATAATATCATTGGCATAAGCCTGCGCCTCATTCTTGGCGCGCTCTTTATCCTCGCGCGCACTGGCCACATCCTTGAACTCCTTGATGACCCGCTCCGGCGGTTGCGCATCCTGCAACTTCACGGTGCTGATCGAGATGCCCGCCTTATAACTGTCCAGAATCGACTGAATCAGTTCCTGCGTCTCGACTTCCACTTCCGCCTTTTTGGTCGTCAGCACATCATCAATCATGGTGCGACCAATCACTTCGCGAATCGCCGATTCGGCGGCGTCCCGCACAGTTTTAGATGGCCTGTTGATGTTGAACAGGAAATTTTCGACGCTCTTGATCTTGTATTGTACGATAAAGGAGATATCGACGATATTCTCATCCTTGGTCAGCATCAGAGACTCATTGGTGCGTTTGCGCATAATGCCGTCGCCAAACTGACGGAAACCAATCTCCAGGCGCTGTACGCGCGTGACCGGCAACTTCTCCACCGTGTCGATCGGATAGGGAATTGCCCAGTTCAGGCCCGGCCCTTTGGTGGCGACATGCTTGCCAAAGCGCAATACCACCGCCTCTTCATCGGCAGCCACCATATAAAAACCGGATATTCCCCAGAATAGCACAACCGCCGCCAGAATGCCGATGATGGCGTTTTTATTCAGTTGCGGACCCTGACCGGAACCATCGCCGCCATCACGGCCGCCAAACATGCCGCCAAAACGCTCCTGCAGGCGGCGTATCACCTCATCGATATCCGGCGGTCTCTGATTGCTGCCGCCCCGCTTGCCCCACGGGTTCTGATTATGATCATTCTGGTTGCTCCAGGGCATACCTGACCTCCATACAGTTTAAACAGCGGCGCAGTGTAACCACCTGACTGGGTGAATGCACCTGCTGAGATTGCCTGCGATAAAGCCCTGTGCAAAACATGGGCAAAATAATTTTACCGTATACTTTGGACTCCGGGCGTATAAACATTGCGCCATGACCGATTCCAGACACACCCTGACAGCCATTGCCGCCATTCTGGAGCAGACCGGCAGAGAGATTATTCTGCCGGCTTTTCATGCCGCCATCCACACATCGAGCAAAAGTGACGGCTCCATTGTGACAACGACAGACCTGGACAGTCAGCGTTTTATTCAATCGAAACTGGCTGCACTGGATGCCGGCATCGCTTTTCTCGGCGAAGAGATGCGTGAAACCGATCAGCTTGCCTGCCTGGCCGACAGCCATGGACAATTCTGGTGTCTGGATCCGCTCGACGGCACCAGCAACTTTGCCGCGCATTTCCCCGCTTTTGCGATTTCGCTGGCGTTGATTGAAGGTGGCATGGTTCAACTTGCCTGCATTCATGATCCGGTGCGCCATGAATCGTTCACCGCAATCGCCCGGCAAGGCGCCTGGCTGAATGGACGCGCCATCTCATCCTCAGCGGGAAAACCGCTGCAGGAGTCAGTCGGCTTTGTGGATTTTAAGCGACTGAAGCCAACCTACGCCGCCGCGCTGGCCACCAAGCCGTGCTACCGCAGCCAGCGCAACATCGGCAGCTGCGCCCTGGAGTGGGCCTGGCTGGCGGCGGGGCGCGGACAGTTTATAATTCATGGTGGAGAGAAGCTCTGGGATTTTGCCGCCGGCAGCCTCATCGCCGCTGAAGCAGGCTGTATTGTCGGCGATTTCAACGGCGCGCCGTTATTCCCCGCCCGGACCCTTTCCTCCCCGGTATTGGCAGCCTCGGATAGCCAGATTCAAGCATCACTAAAACTTCAACTGGAAGACTGAAGCTGTCAAAAACACACTATTATTTTGATCATTCAAGTCCAAGGTCGCTTTTGGCCGGATTTTCCGCTAGAGTGCGCCTGCAAAATCCAAGGATACCCGCCCATACAGGCGGAAAGCATATCAGGGCACACTCAAACACAAACCGGAGGGGAAAACTACATGGGTAGCGTAAGCAATCTGAAAATTGATTTGGTCGAAGTATGTGAGGCGGCAGCGCGAGCCTGCGCCCCGTTTGTCGGTTCAGGGCAGAAAGATGAGGGGGACGGCCTGGCGGTAGACGCCATGCGCGCCCGCATCAACGAAGTCAAAATGAACGGCATGATCGTCATCGGCGAAGGCGCCAAAGATGAGGCGCCGGCGCTCTATGATGGCGAAAAAGTCGGAACCGGCGAAGGCATCGGCGTTGATATCGCCGTCGATCCGATTGAAGGCACCAACCTGTTCGCCAAGGATATGCCCGGCTCAATTGTGACGCTGGCGGCAGCGCCGGAAGGCAGCATGTTTCGTCCCGGCTCCTGCTTCTATATGGATAAACAGGTCTACCCCAAGGCCGCACGCGGCAAGATCGATCCGGAAGCGCCCATTGCGGATCGCCTGAATCAACTGGCGCAATCGCTGGGTAAAAAGGTTCCCGAGCTGAAAATTTTCATCCTCGATAAGCCACGCCACAAAGCCATGATGCAGGAAGTCTACGCCACTGGCGCCAAGGTACGGCTGGCTACCGACGGCGACGTCAACGGCGCCATTCAGGCTGTGCTGAACATGGGATCGGACGCCCTGTTCGGCATTGGCGGCACCCCGGAAGGGATTGTCACTGCCTGCGCCGCGCGCGCCATGGGCGCGGAAATGTTCGGCCGCATGGCGCCGCAGAAGGATTTTGAAATCAAACTCTGTGAAGAGGAAGGTGTCGACACCAAACGCATCCTGACCCGCGATGAGCTGGTTACTTCTGACGATGTGCTGTTTATCGCCACCGGCCTCACTTCCGGCGCTTATGTGCGCCACGTCAAGACCGGCCATGATGCATACGGCAAATACATGACCACAGACACCGTCGTGCTTGACGGCGGTATCGGCAATATTCGTCACGTTCAGACCACGCTGCACGTTTAAGAATACTGTTTCGCCCTATTTTCATAAGCCCAACTTATGGAAATAATAATGAACACTGATTAGATATTATACATAAAATAGATAGGGTTCATGTTCAACGCTTTAACCTGAACCATTTCACTCACAAACGAGGTATACGCATATGAGCAACAATCGCAGACATCTGGCCAACGCCGTTCGCGCACTGGCTATGGACGCAGTACAGAAAGCCAATTCGGGCCATCCGGGCGCACCGATGGGCATGGCGGATATCGCCGAAGTGCTGTGGAACGACTACATGAAGCATAATCCGACCAATACCGGTTGGGCGGACCGCGACCGTTTCATCCTCTCCAACGGCCATGGCTCCATGCTGATCTACTCTCTGCTGCACCTGACCGGCTACGATCTCTCCATTGACGATCTCAAACAGTTCCGCCAACTGCATTCGCGCACTCCGGGGCATCCGGAGTATGGTTACGCTCCGGGCGTTGAAACCACTACTGGCCCGCTCGGCCAGGGCATCACCAACGGCGTCGGCATGGCGGTCGCCGAGGCCATGCTGGCCGGCCAGTTCAACAGACCTGGCCACGCCATTGTCGATCACAACACCTACGTATTCCTCGGCGACGGCTGCATGATGGAAGGTATTTCCCACGAAGCCTGCTCGCTGGCCGGCACGCTCGGTCTGGGCAAGCTTATCGCCTTCTACGACGACAACGGCATCTCCATTGACGGTGAAGTCGAAGGCTGGTTCACTGACGACACCCCCGCCCGTTTTGAAGCCTACGGCTGGCAGGTGATCCGCAATGTTGACGGCCATGACGCCGACGAAATCAAGGCGGCTATTGAGACTGCGCGCGCCAACAGCGATCAGCCAACCATGATCTGCTGCAAAACCATTATCGGCTTCGGCTCTCCGAACATGGCCGGCTCCCACGACTGCCACGGCGCCGCCCTTGGTCATGAAGAGATTGCTCTGGTGCGCAAGGAGCTGGGCTGGGAATATGAGCCGTTCGAGATTCCGGACGATGTCTATGCCGGCTGGGATGCCAAGGAGAAGGGCGCGGCGGCTGAAGCCGACTGGAACGCCCGCTTTGAGGCATACGCTGCCGAATATCCTGAACTGGCTGCCGAATTCACCCGTCGCCAGAATGGCGAGCTGCCGGATAACTGGCAGGCAGGCATCAACGACTGGATCAACCAGTTGCGCGATGAGAAGCCAGGCTGGGCTACCCGCGTCGCCTCGGGCAAGACCATTGGCGCCATTGCCGGGCTGCTGCCCGAACTCGTTGGCGGCTCCGCCGACCTGGCGCCATCCAATAACACCAAATGGCCTGAAGCAGTGGCCTTCTCGAAAGAGACGCCGACTGGCAACTATATGCACTACGGCGTACGCGAGTTCGGCATGTCGCATGTGATGAATGGCATGGTGCTGCATGGCGGCGTGATTCCGTTTGGCGGCACCTTCCTGATGTTCTCCGAATATGCTCGCAATGCGCTACGCATGTCGGCGCTGATGAAAATCGGCACCATCTTCGTCTACACCCATGACTCTATTGGCCTGGGTGAAGACGGCCCGACCCACCAGCCGGTCGAACAGATTGCCACCCTGCGCATGATTCCGAATATGAATACTTGGCGTCCGTGCGATGCGGTTGAATCGGCTGTAGCATGGAAATGCGCCGTCGAACGTCGCGATAGCCCATCCATCCTGATTTTCACCCGTCAGGGCTTGCCCTGCAACGAGTATAGCGATGCACAGGTGGCTGATATGGAGCGCGGCGGCTATATCATCAGCGATAGCGACGGCACGCCCGATGCGATCATTATTGCGACCGGTTCCGAAGTTCAACTGGCGCTGGCTGCGCAGGCGGAATCCGACAAGAACATCCGCGTGGTCTCCATGCCGTGCACCGAGCGCTTCGACGCACAGGATGCGGACTACAAAGAGTCCGTCCTACCGTCATCTGTCACTGCCCGCGTGGCTGTGGAAGCAGGCGTCACCGGTTTCTGGGGTAAATATGTCGGCCTGAACGGCAAGGTCATCGGCATCGACACCTTCGGCGAATCCGCCCCGGCCGGTGAGTTGTTTAAACTGTTCGGCATCACCACCGAAGCGGTAGTGGCAGCCGTCAACGAAGTCGCATAATCTAATAAAAAATAAAACTAAAAGGAGTAAAGTATGACAATTAAAGTTGGTATTAACGGATTTGGCCGCATCGGCCGCATGGCGTTTCGCGCCATTGCCAAAGACTTTCCGGACATGGAAGTGGTCGGCATTAACGACCTGCTCGATCCGGAATATCAGGCCTACATGCTGAAATATGATTCCGTGCATGGCCGTTTCGACGGTGATGTATCGGTGGATAGCGGCAATCTGGTTGTCAATGGCAAAACCATTCGCGTCACTGCCGAGCGCAACCCGGCCGATCTGGCCTGGGGCGATATCGATGTGGATGTCGTTCTGGAATGCACCGGCTTCTTCCTGACTGAGGAGAGCTGCCAGGCGCATATCGAAGCCGGCGCCAAAAAGGTCGTGCAGTCCGCGCCATCCAAGGATGCGACGCCGATGTTCGTCTATGGCGTCAACCATGAAGATTACGCCGGTCAGGCCATCTCTTCAGCTGCATCATGCACCACCAACTGCCTGGCGCCGCTGGCCAAGGTTGTTCATGACACATTCGGCATCAAGCGCGGCCTGATGACCACTGTGCATGCAGCGACCGCCACCCAGAAAACGGTTGACGGCCCATCCATGAAAGACTGGCGCGGCGGCCGCGGCATTCTGGAAAACATCATCCCCTCCTCTACCGGCGCTGCCAAGGCAGTGGGCAAGGTGATTCCATCGCTGAACGGCAAGCTGACCGGCATGGCCTTTCGCGTCCCCTCTTCGGATGTCTCTGTGGTCGATTTGACCGTTGAACTGGAGAAGGATGCCAGCTACGACGAGATCGTTGCTGCAGTGAAGCAGGCTTCGGAAACGCCCGGCATTGGCGACACCCTGGCCTTTACCGACGAGAAAGTGGTCTCCACCGATTTCCGCGGTTGCAGCTTCTCATCCATCTTCGACTCTACCGCCGGCATCGCCATCGACAGCACCTTTGTCAAGCTCGTCGCATGGTATGACAACGAGTATGGTTACACCTGCAACATGATGCGTTTCGTGCGTCACGTCGCCAACAACTAAAACAGTGCGTGGGAGTAGTTGCAAAACTACTCCCACGTTTGTCATTGTCCCCTGCCCCTTCACATCCTGCAGTCGACAGCGACAAGCGTTCGCAATCACTAGAAAAACACAACGAATGTCATCATCTTGTCATGTTTTATGGCACAATGAGTCATTCATGATTCCAAGGAGTAGCCGATGTCTGTAATAAAAATGACCGATCTAGACCTCAAGGGTAAACGCGTTCTGATTCGCGAAGACCTGAATGTGCCGATTGTGGATGGCGAAGTGGGCGACGACACCCGCATTCGCGCCAGCCTGCCGACCATGAAACATGCGCTGGACGCCGGCGCCAAAGTCATGGTCTGCTGTCACCTGGGTCGTCCGACCGAAGGCGAATATGATGAGAAGTTCTCTCTGGCGCCGGTCGCCCGTCACCTGTCCAAACTGCTCGGGCAGGAGGTGCGCCTGATTAAAGACTACCTCGACAACGCCCCGGAAGTGGCTGAAGGCGAGTTGGTGCTGCTTGAAAATATTCGTTTCAATGTCGGCGAAAAGAAAAATGACGAGACGCTATCCAAACAGTATGCATCGCTGTGCGATGTCTATGTCATGGATGCTTTCGGCACAGCACACCGCGCTCAGGCCTCCACCCATGGCGCCGGTCAATTCGCACCTGTCGCTTGCGCCGGCCCACTGCTGGCCAATGAACTTGAGGCGCTCGGCAAGGCGCTCGATAGTCCGGCGCGTCCGATGGTGGCCATTGTCGGCGGTTCGAAAGTATCCACCAAGCTGACCGTGCTGGAATCGCTCTCCAAAGTTGTCGATCAGCTGGTGGTTGGCGGCGGTATCGCCAACACATTCATTGCAGCTGCAGGCCACAATGTCGGCAACTCCCTGTACGAAGCCGATCTGATCGACACCTGCAAGAGCCTGTCGGCCGCTGCTGAAGCCCGCGGCGGCTCGATTCCGGTTCCGACCGACGTGGTCTGCGGCAAAGAGTTCTCCCCCACTGCTGAGGCTACGCTGAAAAATGTCGCTGATGTTTCCGATGACGATATGATCTTCGATATTGGCCCCGATTCCGCAGCTGCGCTGGGCGATATCCTCAAAAATGCCGGCACCATTGTCTGGAATGGTCCGGTCGGCGTGTTTGAATTCGATCAGTTCGGCGAAGGCACCAAAGCAATATCGCTGGCCATCGCCGATTCCGACGCCTTCTCCATCGCCGGCGGCGGCGATACGCTGGCGGCCGTGGCAAAATACGACATCTCCGACAAGGTCTCCTATATCTCCACCGGCGGCGGCGCTTTCCTGGAGTTTCTGGAAGGCAAGAAACTGCCCGCCGTTGCCATGCTAGAGGAGCGTGCAGCCTAAGTGACTCTGGAATTTCGTAGAACCAAAATTGTAGCAACATTAGGTCCCGCCTCTGAAGCGCCGGAGGTGCTGGACAAGTTAATCGGCGCCGGCGTCAACGTGGTGCGACTGAACTTTTCACACGGCACGGCGGATGAACATCGTCAGCGCGCGGAAAATGTCCGGGCTGCAGCGAAAAAACACGGTGTGTACGTGGGAATTCTGGCCGATATGCAAGGGCCGAAGATTCGCATCGGCAAGTTCAAAACCGGCAAGACGTTTCTTCAGCCCGGCCAGAAATTTATTATCGATGGCGCGCTGGGGCTGGATGATGGTGATGACGAACGGGTCGGCCTGACCTACAAGGAACTGGTCGGCGACGTGGCGCCGGGCGCACGCCTGCTGCTCAATGACGGTCTGATTGTGATGGATGTCGATGAAATCATCGGACAGGAGATCCACTGCACTGTAATGGTCGGCGGTGAACTCTCCAACAACAAAGGCATCAATCGCGCCGGCGGCGGCTTGTCTGCCGAGGCGCTGACCGACAAAGACAAGCAGGACATCAAAACAGCCTGCGCCATTGGCGTGGACTATATTGCCATCTCGTTCCCACGCCATGGCGCCGATATGGATTATGCCCGTTCGCTGGTGCGCGCCGAAGGCAGCAATGCCGGCCTGGTGGCAAAAGTGGAACGTGCGGAGGCGGTCGAACCGGAAAATCTGACCACGATTATGGAATCTTCGGACGCCGTAATGGTGGCGCGAGGCGATCTGGGCGTTGAAATTGGCGATGCCGCCGTGCCGCCTGTACAGAAACGCATCCTGCGCGAAGCGCCCAAGCACAATACGCCGGTCATCGTGGCGACGCAGATGATGGAGTCGATGTGCAACAATCCGATTCCGACCCGAGCAGAAGTCAATGATGTGGCCAATGCCGTACTTGACGGCACCGATGCAGTCATGTTGTCGGGTGAATCGGCAGCAGGGAAATACCCTGTTGAAGCCGTGAAGGCCATGCATCGCACCTGTATCGAAACCGAAAAACAGCATGTGTTGCCATCTGCCACGACACGCGATCCGCGCTTTCCGCCGCACTCCATCGACGAGTGTATCGCACGTCAGGCGATGGAAACCACGCATATGATGCCCATTACAGCCATTGCAGCATTTACCCACAGCGGCAATACCGTGCTGTATATGTCGCGTCACCTTACCAGATCGCCGATTTATGCCATGACGCCTTCGGCTGAAACCGCTGGTCGGGTCACCCTGTATCGAAACGTCATTCCCAAGCCGTTTGATGAAAAATATGCGGAAACCGATGCGCCTCAGGCGACGCGAGACTGCCTGTCGATGATGCTCTATGATAACCTGGTGACAGACGATGATCTTGTTGTCATGACGCTGGGTACGCCCATGGGCAAAGCCGGCAGCACCAACGCCATGAAGGTTGTCCGAGTCGGCAACGAGTTCGGCAGGTTTAAATAAGCATAAACTTTACGGTTCATACGAACTGATATTTGGGGCATACTGTGCCCGTTAAAACACAAGGAGGAAGAAATGGCACTCATTTCATTACGTCAATTGCTGGATCACGCAGCTGAGAACAGCTACGGCATGCCCGCATTCAATGTCAACAACATGGAGCAGGTGCATGCCATCATGCAGGCTGCCGATAAAACCAACTCGCCGGTGATCATGCAGGGTTCCGCCGGAGCGCGCGGCTATGCGGGTGAAGCATTCCTGCGTCACCTGATCTCAGCTGCGATTGAGCAGTATCCGCACATCCCGGTGGTGATGCATCAGGATCATGGATCAGAACCGGCTGTCTGCCTGCGCTCGATCCAGTCCGGCTTTTCGTCGGTGATGATGGACGGCTCATTGATGGCCGATGCCAAAACCCCCTCCACCTATGAATACAACGTCGAGACCACCAAAAAGGTCTGTGAAATGGCGCATGCCGGCGGCGTATCCGTTGAAGGTGAGCTGGGTTGCCTGGGCTCTCTGGAGACCGGCATGATGGGCGAGGAGGACGGCCACGGCGCTGAAGGCCAGCTCGATATGGATCAGCTGCTGACCGACGTCGATGAGGCGGCCGACTTCGTCGCACAAACCGGCGTGGATGCTCTGGCGATCGCCATCGGCACTTCGCACGGCGCCTACAAATTCACCAAGCCTCCGACTGGCGCAGTGCTGCGTATCGACCGCATCAAGGAGATTCATGCCAAACTGCCGAACACGCACCTGGTGATGCACGGTTCATCTTCGGTGCCGCAGGACTGGCTGGCGACCATCAACGAGTATGGCGGCGACATGGGCGAGACCTACGGCGTCCCGGTCGAAGAGATTGTTGAAGGCATCAAGTCCGGCGTTCGCAAGGTCAATATCGATACCGATCTGCGCATGGCTTCCACCGGCGCAGTGCGCAAATTCCTGGCTGAGAATCCATCCAACTTCGATCCGCGCAAATTCCTCAAGGCTGCTACCGCCGCCATGCAGAGCATCTGCGAAGCACGCTTCGAAGCCTTCGGTTCCGCCGGCCATGCATCCGACATCACGGCGAAATCACTGGAGAAGATGGTTAGCTTCTACAGCTAATCTGTCCATCACCATTCATGCAAAAAGGCGGGCTCTTACGAGCTCGCCTTTTTTAACATGAAACGTCAAATCGCCTTCTGTATATTGCCTTTTAATTCGTGTCATTCGTGTCATTCCTGTCATTCGTGGCCAGGTTTGCTTTGCTAAAATATATACTTAACCTGTTGATTACCAACAATACAATTCAATACCTCTCCGGGCTAAAAGTTTCTTCTACATTTTGCACGAGATATTTTTCGTAACAGACTAATCAAAAGCGCCTCACGCCAAGTCGCAAAGTCACCAGGAAATTCATGGCGACTACAAAAAAAGGCCCCCACTGCGTGGAGGCCTTTTTGCGTTATGACGTTGTGCGTATGATTAAGCGTGTACGCCCAGCGCTTCGCGCCAGCCCGGATAGAGCTTGTCGGCATCGTGCGGGAAGGATTCGAATGCACGCGCAAACTCTTTATGAGTCTTGGCATACTCGATCGGATCTGAACCGGAGACCCAGCAATCGTATGCCTGATCCAGTGAACGGCCACCAGCGGCAGGGCTGTCGATATGACCGAATGCACCACCACCACAGGTGTTGATGAAATTGCCATGTCCGAGGTTCTCAATGAAGCCCGGCAGACGCAAAGCGTTCATGCCGCCGGAGATGATCGGCGTGGTTGCCTTCATGCCATACCATTTCTGGTTGAAGTAAGTGCCCATGCACTCATCACGTTCCAGCATATAGGCCAGCACGCGGTCGTCCGCGCCGCCTTCCATCTTGCCGTAGCCCATGGTGCCGGTATGAATACCGGAAGCGCCCATCATACGCGCCATCTTCATGTGGCACAGCATGGTGTAACCGCGCGGATTCACTTCAGATGTCGCCATGCCGTGACCGGCACGGTGATAGTGCAGAAAATTGTCCGGGAACTGCGTGCGGCAGGAGGTAACGCCGGCAGGACCAGCCACAAAACCATCGACCAGGAAGGCAATATGGGATTCACTGTTGATCTTGGCAAAGGTTTCCAGGATGAACTCACCACGAGCAACCAGCTCATGGTGATCGTCAGCCGTGATATTGGCGGAGAAGAACTTCACTTCGCCGGTCTCCTGCTGAGCACGATCCATCGATTCTGCAATCTTCGGCATCACTTCCTTGATCGGGCAGAACACCTGGTTGGCCTGAGGCTCATCATTCTTGATGAAAGTGCCGCCGAGCCAGAAGTCATAGCATGCCTTGGCGAACGGTTCCGGACGCAGGCCCAGCTTCGGTTTGATGATGGTGCCGGCGATATAACCGCCATTGGTGGTCGGACGCCCCATGGTCTTCCACATATCTTCGATGTTGGTCGCAGGGCCGATGAACTTCTTCAACAAAACTTCCGGCACCATGAAATCAAGCAGGCGCAGGCCGATGATGTCGCCCATGCCCTGGTTATTACCGATGATCATGGAGGTCATGTGGGCTACGCCGTAGTAGCCGTTGGTAATATTGATATCAAACAGCTCGATAGGATAGGCAATCTTGATCAGTCCGCCCTTCTCGCCGAATGCGTTTTCATCAATATCATACACCATTGCATCCACGCCGCGCGTGAAATCATCAGTTGTGGATACTTCCACATTGGTGCCGGTTGAAGATTCTGCAGCGACGTGCGCTGCGGTTGCCAGAAAGCCGAGCCCCGGCTGCGGCAGCAGGCGATAAGCAGTCAACAGGTGCTTGCCACCAGCGATCAGGTCTTCTTCATTGAGACTCAGATCGGCATAACGATTGGATTGGTCTAATGCCATTGTGTGTGTTCCTCCATCTTATTATAAAGTGAGCAGCAACCGATTCGGGCCCCTCTCCTTCGCGGTTGAGCATGATATGCGCTTCAACCGATGTTGGGAAGTATAAAAACCACTTCCATAATGTAAAATCAATGGTTATGATACCATCCATAAAATTAACTTATAAAGTAGCTTACGATGGGGCGACTCGATGCATATCACACTAAAACAGTTCAAAATAATCGAAGCTATCGTTGAAAAATGCAACTATACCGAAGCAGCCAAATCGCTGTTCATGACTCAACCTGCAATTTCCATGCAGGTCAAGCAGATTGAGGAGCAGATCGGCATGCCGTTGTTCGAGCGTCAGGGCAAACGGGTGACGGCCACGCAGGCTGGAAAGGAGTTGCTCTACTACGCCCGGAATATTCGCCAGCAACTCAGTGAAGCATCTGAAGTCATGGCGGAGCTGCGCGGCCTCAAACGCGGCAAACTGCATCTGACCATGGCTTCGACCGCCAACTACTTCGCCCCGCAACTGATCGCCGCATTTCACCATCAATACCCGGCTGCGCAGGTGACGCTGGATGT
The DNA here is from genome assembly GCA_027013105.1 of Mariprofundus sp. Taxonomy (GTDB): domain Bacteria; phylum Pseudomonadota; class Zetaproteobacteria; order Mariprofundales; family Mariprofundaceae; genus Mariprofundus. Next base: position 12,061 of record JALUYG010000366.1, on the reverse strand, counting down.
CACCAATCGCACCGGCCTGTTGCGGGCGCTGGACAACAACACGACCGATATGGCCATCATGGGCAGCCCGCCGGATGGCCGACAGCTGACCGGTATTCCATTTCTGACCAACCCGCTGGTTGTCGTCGCCTGGCCCAAACACCCGCTGGCAAGGAGAAAATCTGTGCGGCTGACAGATGTGGCCGACGAAGACTTTATTGTACGCGAACCCGATTCCGGCACCCGCATGGCCACCGAACGCTATTTCGCCGAACACCGGCTTAGCCTGAAACCGCGCATGGAGATGAACCGGGCCGAGGCGATCAAACAGGCGGTCATGGCCGAACTCGGGCTCGGCATTGTCTCGTTGCACACCATTGAAATGGAGCTGGCGCTCAAGCGACTGGTGGTGCTCAACGTGGAGGATTTTCCGATTATCCGCCAATGGTATATCGTCCATCGCGACGGCAAACGCTTCGCTGCGATTCCGCAGGCGTTTAAGGCGTTTGTCCTCGAACACGCCGAATCGCTCATCAATCTGGTGCCCATAGAGGAGTAAGCATATAAGCGAATAAGTATTGCAGGGTGATCAGACTAAGCCTATCGTTGCTTTCCACCCTGCCCCATTCACGCTCTCTGTAGGGTTCGTCAATGTGGCTCTCGCAGCAACCAAAAGGATGACTTCGTAAAAGTAAGAGGGATGGATTTTACGACTGCATCAGGAATAGCACAGGAGAATCATCATGGCATTTGCATTACCCGAACTACCTTACGATAAAGATGCGCTGGCGCCGACAATCTCGGCTGAAACGCTGGAATACCATCACGATAAACACCATGCCGCATATGTCGCCAACCTGAACAAGCTGATCGAAGGCAGTGAATTCGCAGATCGAACACTCGAAGAGATTATCACCTCAGCGCCGGCTGGCGGCATCTTCAACAATGCCGCTCAGGTCTGGAATCACACCTTCTATTTCGGCGCTTTAAGCCCGAACGGCGGTGGCGCTCCGACCGGCGCACTGGCCGACGATATTGCTGCCGCCTTCGGCTCTTTTGATGATTTCAAGGCCGCCATGACCAGCTCCGCTGCCACGAACTTCGGTTCAGGCTGGACATGGCTGGTGCAGCGCGAAGCTGGCCAGCTGGCCATTGTCAACACCAGCAACGCCGGCAACCCGCTGTGCAACGGAGAGACGCCGCTGCTGACGATCGATGTATGGGAACACGCCTACTATATCGATTATCGTAATGCGCGACCGAAGTATCTCGATGCAATCTGGAACATCATTGACTGGAACGTGGTCGCTTCACGCCGTTGATCGCGCTTACCCCGCGCTGAAAAGGGCGACCAGTCACGGTTGAGATCGACACAAATACCGGCCCGAATTTGGATGCTCCATCAGGTGAAAGCCTCCCATTTGATGCGAGGCGCTGCTATGCTTCGCGATCAATTCAATGCCGAGGTAACCATCCATGTCAGGACACAACAAATGGTCCAGTATCAAACACAAAAAAGCGGCCACCGATGCCAAGCGCGGCAAGATTTTCACCCGTTATATCCGTGAAATCACCATTGCCGCCCGTGGCGGCGATGATCCTGACGCCAACCCGCGCCTTCGCGCCGCCATTACGGCCGCCAAGGGCGTCAATATGCCCAAAGATAATATCGAGCGCGCCATCGCGCGCGGCGCCGGCGGCGGTGAAGGCGCCAATATTGAAGAGATCCGTTATGAAGGCTACGGACAGGGCGGCGTCGCCATTCTCGTTGACTGCATGAGCGATAATCGCAACCGCACCGTCTCCGATGTGCGCTCGGCGTTTAACAAGGGCGGCGGCAACATGGGCGAATCCGGCTGCGTGAGCTGGATGTTTATGCACAAGGGGCAGTTTATCTTCGATCGCGATACGGTCGATGAAGAGCAACTGATGGATATCGCACTGGAAGCCGGCGCTGAGGATGTGGTCGATAACGCCGAAGATGGCTGTATCGAAGTGACCTGCGAAATCGCCGCATTCGGCGATGTGCAGAAGGCCATTGAGGCCGCCGGACTGGAACCGCAGGTTGGTGAAATCACCTGGATTCCGGAAAACACCATCACAGTGGAAGGCGAAGCTGCTGAAAAACTGCTGGCCCTGATCGAACGGCTGGAAGATCTGGATGATGTGCAGAATGTCTATGCCAACTACGATATCTCCGACGCCGAAATGGAACGCATCAACGGTTAGTTCAAAAAACATTGAACCGCAAATAAACGCGGATAAACGCAGATGAGAGTCGATTCTGGTCTTATTTTTCAGTACAATTCATCACTAAGGGGCGAAGAAAACCGTATGCGGATACTTGGGGTTGATCCCGGTTCACAAAAAACCGGCGTGGGTGTGATTGATGCGCAGGGCAATCATATTACCTACGTTCACCACGCCATGATTCGCACCGGCAGGGGTGATTTTGACGAGCGGCTGCATCTGCTTTTTGCCGGTCTGTCGGAAATCATTGCCGCATTTAAACCCGATACCGCTGCGATTGAAGATGTCTTCGTCTCCAAAAATGCCGGCTCCGCGCTGAAACTCGGGCAGGCGCGCGGCGCATTGATTGCAGCTTGCGGTGCGCACGGGCTGCGCGTTGCGCCCTACTCTCCCACCAAAGTGAAGCAGTCCGTGGTCGGATTCGGCCGCGCTGAAAAGAATCAGATCGGCCATATGGTGCGTCTGCTGCTGCATCCGCCGGAGCCGTTGCCCGAAGATGCTGCCGACGCGCTTGCCGTAGCCATCTGCCATGCGCATCATAGCCCCATGCAGAAACTGGCGAGCAGAACATTACAGGGAGACCGACATTGATCGGTTGGTTATCGGGCACCATCAGAGAGATTGATCCGGCAGGCATCGTATTGCTGGAGACCGGCGGCGTCGGTTATGAGATCACCATGAGTCTGCAGACGCTGGTCAAGCTGAAGCAGGGAGAAACGGCAGAGCTCTCTATCCACACCCATGTGCGCGAAGATCAGATCACCCTGTTCGGCTTTGGCAGCGCCGCCGAGCGCAGCATGTTCCGCAAGATCACCACCGTCTCGGGCATCGGCGCGCGTATGGCGCTGAATCTGATGAGCGGCATGGCTGCCGATGAGTTAATCAGCGCCATCGAAAATGCCGACGATCTGGCCATCGCCCGCACCCCCGGCATCGGCAAGAAAACGGCCCAGCGCCTGATTCTCGAACTGCAGGGCAAGCTGGGCGCTGCAACCGGCGGCAGTGGCCCGCTGCAGTCCAACCTCCTGAGCGAAGTGCGTTCGGCGCTGATCAACCTGGGTTACAAACCGGCGCAACTCGACACGGCATTGAAGAAAGTAGAACCGGCCGATTTTGAAACCATGTTCCGCGCCGCCTTGAAGGCCTTGGGTTGACGATGTGAGAAGCAACAAGCTTAGTCACGAATTGAGAAACAATATACAGAAGGTGGATTAAAGGCGTGAATCACTGTTCATTCGTGGAATCAGTGGCAAAGTTTGTTCGTTTTTTCAATTTGGCAGGAGATGATTCTGAGTAATAATATTGAAACCGGGTTCGAGCACAGCAACGATGCAGAGCGCCTGATCGACGGCGTTTCATCGGCGGCGGACAACTGGGATGCCGCCTTGCGCCCCAAGAGTCTGGATGAGTATATCGGCCAGGAGAAGATTCGCGCCAATCTGAAGATCTATATTCAGGCCGCCCGCGCCCGTAATGAGTCGCTCGATCATGTCTTGCTCTACGGCCCGCCGGGGCTCGGCAAAACGACGCTGGCCAACATCATCGCCACGGAGATGGGCGTGAATATGCGCAGCACCTCAGGCCCGGTGATTGAACGCCCTGGCGATCTGGCCGCCATGCTGACCAACATTGAAGCGGGCGATGTGCTGTTTATCGATGAGATTCACCGCTTGAGCCCGCAGGTCGAGGAGATTCTCTACCCGGCCATGGAGGATTTTCAGCTCGATATTGTCATTGGTCAGGGCCCCGCCGCCCGCTCGATCAAAATGGATATCCCCCGCTTCACCCTGATCGGCGCCACCACCCGCGCCGGCTTGCTGACCAACCCGCTGCGCGATCGCTTCGGGGTGATTGAACGGCTGGAGTTTTATTCGCATGAGGAACTGGCCACCATCGTCGGCCGCTCGGCGCGCCTGCTGAATATTCATGCAGTGGACAGCGGCGCGCTGGAGATCGCCCGCCGTTCGCGCGGTACGCCGCGCATTGCCAATCGTTTATTGCGCCGGGTGCGCGATTTTGCTGAAGTGGAGCATGATGGCGGCATCACCCGGCATATCGCCGATTCATCGCTGCAGCGCCTCGAAGTCGACCGTCTGGGGCTGGATCATCAGGATCGCAAGCTGCTGTCGGTGATCATCGATAAATACAACGGCGGCCCGGTCGGCCTCGACACGCTGGCCGCATCAATTTCCGAAGAGCGCGACACCATCGAAGATGTGCTGGAGCCCTACCTCATGCAGGAAGGGCTGATCGCCCGCACCCCGCGCGGCCGCACCGCCACCCCACTGGCCTATGCCCATCTCAAACGCGACCTGCCCGGCAGCGAACGCCAGGAGTCATTGCTGTGACCAAATTCTCTGACTCCTTGCTGATCCGCGTCTATTATGAGGACACCGATCATGGCGGCGTGGTCTATTATGCCAACTATCTGAAATTCATGGAGCGCGCCCGCACTGAATTCCTGCGCGCCGCCGGCATGGAACTGGATGCTATTGAGCGGGAGTTCGGGCTGCTGTTCGCCGTCACCGAAGCCAATGTCCGCTACCACGCCCCCGCTCTGTTCAATGATCTGTTGATTGTGGAGAGCAGCGTCATGAAAATGCGCGGCGCCCGCATTGTATTCAACCAGCGCATCCTCCGGCAAGACAGCCGCAAGCTGCTGACCGAAGCGGAGATTCGCGTGGCCTGCATCAAGCGGAATGGATCGGTCGCCCGCATACCGCCGGCCATCACAAACCGACTGAAAAAGTACATCTAGGAGTTCACATGCCTCAGGAACTATCCATAATTCATCTCATCCTGCACGCCGGCGTGATCGTGCAGGGGGTACTGACGCTGCTTATTCTGCTATCGCTGATGAGTTGGGCGATTATTTTCAACAAATGGCGCTTTTATCGCAAAACCCGCCATGAAGCCGAAGCCTTTTCTCAGGCGTTCTGGAGCGGTTCGGATATGGATACGATCCTGGCCGGCATCCCGCAGCAGTATCCCGATTCGCCGCTACCCAATATTTTTCAGGCCGGCTATCGCGAGTTTATGCGCACCCGGCGAGAAGCCGGCCAGAGCGCGGCAGGCAAAATTATCGCCGGCAGCGGCATTGACGGCGTCCGCCGAGCGCTCGATGCGGCCTTTTCCAGAGAGATGGAGAAGCTCTCCCGTCACCTGCCGTTTCTGGCCACGGTCGGCTCCACCTCGCCGTTTATCGGCCTGTTCGGCACTGTCTGGGGAATTGTCAACGCCTTTCAGGGCATTGCGCTCTCCAAAAACACATCGCTGATTGCGGTTGCGCCCGGCATCGCCGAAGCGCTGGTGGCCACGGCCTTCGGCCTGATTGCGGCGATTCCGGCCGTGGTGGCCTACAACAAATTCTCGGCCGATCTCAAACGCACAGGCGCCAATATGGAGCAGTTCGGTTCCGAATTTCTCAATATTGTCTCCCGCCACCTGAAAGGTTAATCGATATGTGGGCCGGACAGAGCAAGTGGGGCAAAGATCTGGAGCCGATGGGTGAAATCAACGTGACGCCGCTGGTCGATGTGATGCTGGTGTTGCTGATCATCTTTATGGTGACAGCGCCGCTGCTGACGCAGGGCGTCAATGTGGATCTGCCCGAAGCCGACGCCCCGTCGCTACAGCAGAACGTGGAGCCGCTGGTGGTCACCATTCGCGCCAATGGCAAGATTTATATGCAGAAACATAGCATTGATATCAAACAGTTAGCGCCTCGCATTAAAGCAATACGGCAAACGAAGCACAATCTTCCCGTATTCATTCGCGGCGACGCCAAAACGCCCTATGGCCGCGTCGCGCAAGTGATGGGCATGCTGGAGAGCGCCGGCATCAAGAAGGTTGGACTTGTCACAGAGCCGCGCCGCTAACATCAAAGGGAGGCATGCCGGTCACAGCGCCGATCTGAAGGCGCTGGATCTGCTGGCGGCGCTGCTGTTCCATCTTCTGATCTTCACAGTGATCGGCCTGCTGATCTACTGGCAGCAACGCCACCAGCCTGAGCCGTTAAAGCGCATTGAAGTGATGATGATTTCGGCCAAACAGCTGGCAAAGCTGGAGCATCCCTCGCACCGCAAAGCCAAAGCGGTGAAACACAAACGGGTGAAGGTCAAGGCTAAGCCGAAAGCCAGGCCCAAACCGAAACCAAAACCGAAAAAAGCAGCGGCGAAACCCAAACCCGCACTGACTGTTCACAAAGCGGGGCCTCAAAAACCAAAACCGGTCGCAAAGGCTGCGCCGAAAAAACATGCGCCTGCCGCCGTTAAAAAGAAAAAAGTCGAAGACAATTTCGATCCGTTCGCTCCGCTGGCCTCCACGACCGACCGGACAAAATCGAGCAAAAAAGCCAGCACCTCGCACCCAGACCTGGCCAATCTGGTTGGCAAGCAGCTATCCAGCAGCGAAAAGGAGCGCTATATCGCTCTGATGCAGGCGGCCGTGCAGCAGCACTGGAAACTGCCGATCAGCGCCGCCAAATTCACCGATCCGCTGGTGGAGATGCAACTGTTGCCAACCGGGGCTGTCGCCTCGGTGAAGATTCTGGAAAGCTCGGGCAATGCAGCGATGGACGCCTCCCTGATTCGGGCGATCAAGGCCGCCGCCCCCTTTGAACTGCCGCGTCAGCAGTTCGAATTCTTCCGCGTCAACCGCATCCGCTTCCACCCGCTGAAATAGCCTTCCCGGCAATGGGTCAATGGCTGATTTTGGCCATGATCATACTGAGCAGTTCATGTATCTGAACCGGTTTTTGCAACGATTCGCTGTTGCTAATCGCGCCGGCCGCATTCAATTGCGTCTGTTCGCCATAGCCGGTCTGGAACAGAATCGGCACGTCGGCATCCAGCGCCCTGATCGCCTGCGCCGCCGCCACGCCGCCCATATTGGGCATCACCACATCCATCAACACCAGCGCAATCTGCTCGTGATTGTCGCTGAATTTCTTTACCGCCTGCTCGCCATCGCTCGCTTCCAGCACAGTGAATCCGTTATGCGCCAGCACCTCAGCCAGCACTTTTCGTAACCCATCTTCATCATCCACAAGCAGCAGTAGCCTGCCGCCGCCATCGACACCCACGTCATCCTCGTCCAGCTCAACTTCGGACTTAGTCTGCTGTTGCGGCAACCAGACCAGCACCGTGGTTCCGGCCCCAGGCGCTGTCTTGATATCAACAATGCCACGGTGATTTTGCACAGCGCCATAGACCATCGCCAATCCCAACCCGGTTCCCCTACCCACCTCTTTGGTAGTAAAAAACGGTTCAAACACATGCTCCAGATCGTCCGCTTCGATGCCGCAGCCATTATCCACGCAACGAATACAGCACCAGCCGCTATCACTAATCATTTCCGGATTTTCCTGCAGCAGATGCTCCGGCGGCGGCTGGCAATCCACCTCGATACTGACCCTCCCCTGCCCGTTATCGCCCACGGCATCCTGCACGGCATGGCGCGCATTGGTGATCAGGTTCAGCAACACCTGCTGCATCTGGGTGGCATCAGCTTTCACGCAAACCCCACCCACACCTTCCATTTGCAAATCCAGGCTGATATTTTCCGGCATCGTCGCCGCAGCCAGCTTATAGGCCTCCTTGATAAAACTGCTGAGCGGCAAGGTGTGCATATCGGTAATATCCTTGCGCGCAAAAGTGAGCATCTGCTGAATCAAAACAGCGCCATGCCGGGTGGCCTCTTCCATAGTGCGAAGACGCTGCTGCAACTTCTCATCATCGGGGTGCTGCATGCGAATCAGGTAGAAGTTACCGACAATGCCGGCCAGCATATTATTAAAATCGTGCGCCACGCCGCCGACCATGGTGCCGACCGCCTCCATTTTCTGTGCATGTGCAATCTTTTTCTGCAGTGCTTCGGCACGGCTCAGGTCTTCATGCACAGCGACATAATGGCTAATTTCGCCCTGTTCATTAAAGATTGGCGCCACCGACAGATAGACAGGAAAGATGGTGCCATCCTTTTTTCGATCCAGAATACGCCCGCCCCACGGCCGTCCGTGACTAATCGTATCCCAGAACTGTTGATAAAACCCTTCGGACTGTAGTTTGCTATTCAGAATCGCCGGCGTATTGCCAATTGCATCATCAACATCGAAACCGGTATTGCGACTGAATGACGGATTCACATACACAATCGTGCCTTTCGCATCAGTAATGATAATGCTCTCACTGACCGCAGCGACGGCGTTTTCCAGCAACCGCATCTGCATCTCCGACTGCTTGCGCTCGGTAACATCCTGAATAGTCCCAAACATCTCTCTGACCTGATTATGCTCATCAAAACGCAGTTCGCCCAACCCGTGAACCCACATCTCCTTACCTGTTTTCAGATTGATAATCTTATATTCTTTATCGAACGGCCTGTGTTCGCGCAATACATCATGCTGCAGATATCCGGCCATCACCTCCCGGAAATCGGGGTGAACGATCTGCAGCCAACCATGCACATCGCGCGTAAAGTGCGCATCAATACCAAAAATATCGTCCAGTTCAGGGGAATTACGCCAGTTGCCAGATTTCGCATCAAACACATAATGGCCGAGTTTGGCAATCTGCTGCGCGGCGGAAAGCTGTTGCGCCGCTTCAGTCAGCTCATAATCACGCTGTAGCAGCAGCGCCTCCTTCCGCTTGCGCTCGGTAATATCACGCGCAGTTGCCTGCAGCACCTGCTTGTCGCCAAGATCAACCACCGTCAGCAGTATATCTGCAGGAAAATCCTTGCCATTCAGACGCCGATGCACCCATTCAAAGCGGTGACTCCCCTCTCTGAATGCAGTGGCAATATGCGCATTGGCCAGTTGGCGGGAATCCTCTCCGTCCGGCTGGGTTGCAGGCGACATTTCAGACGGATGCTTGCCAAGAAAACCATCCCGCGAAGAGCAGGCAAACATATCCAGCGTCGCCTGATTGCAATCGATAAATGTATCAGCATCCAGCATCATGATAGCATCGCTGGAAGATTCAAACAGCGTCCGGTATTTTTGCTCGCTCATCTTTCGGGCTGTAATATCCTGAATAAATGCGACGTAAACCGGATGGCCCTCAAATCTCGCGCGTTGTAAGTTCACCTCGACAGGATAACTACTGCCGTCCTTGCGCTGGTGCATTGTTTCAAAATCGATCGATTCCGTTTCACCGCGCTCCAAGGGCGCGATCAGCGTATGAAATTGCTCAGGAGAAAATTCCGGCTTGATATCGAGCGGTGTCATGCTTTTCAGCTCATGCTCTGCATAACCGAGATTCAACCGCGCGCCCCGATTCACCCGAATAAAATTCAGCCGCGTCGCATCGAAGATATAGATCTCATTTAACGACTCTTCCAGAATCCGATTAAATTCCACCTCGCGGGCTTCATGCTCAATTCGAGCTCGCAGATCGTGAATCACCGCCCTGCCGGCAACCACCTCACCGCCCTCAAACTGCGGGGAAGCAGCTACTTCAACAGGAATACATTCTCCGCTTTTGCTGTGCAGGGCTGTCCGGTATAGCGGCACGCTTTGCCCTTTAAACAACTGCCTGATGTGCTGCCGGGTATCCTCCAGATGCTTCGGACAGACAATATCCTTCACATGCCTGCCGACAAGCTCTTCATAAGCGTATCCCAGCACACTCAGTTCCGCCTGGTTGACGTCGAGGATCCGCCCATCCGCGCCAACGATATGCATCATATCGCGAGACTCTTCAAACAGCGTGCGATATTTCTGCTCCGACTTGATCAAGCTGCGTTGTTCACGCTGGCGCTGAACAATCTGCCAGATCGCATCGGATAAGAGTTTCACGCTCTCCACATCCCGATCACTATAATCATTCGCCTTGTTGCCGACCCCGGTCAACATCACAACCTGCCCGTTCTCCAGCACAGGCACGCTGATCAAACGAGAGAGCTCGGAATGCCCCTCAGGCAAGCCTCTCTTGTGCGAACAGGCCGGATAATCGTTGAAAACCACTGCCGATTTTGTACGCAGCGCATCCGCCCAGACACCCGCCTCGCCTACCGGATAATGTTTGTCGTAAGCCGCCTTGCAATAGCTATCCAGCGTACGGCGGGACCATGCGGTTAATTCGATCACCTCGCCGCCATCCCTGACAAAGTGGACAAATGATATCGTACTGCCGGTCAGATCCTCGATCAGTTCCTGCGCCTGCTGAATAAACTCCAGCTCTGAAAAGCGACTGGCCAGATCGGGCAACTTCAACAGCGCTTCGGAGCGATCCCGGTGCAGAAGTAGCTCCAGTTCCGAGCGTTTGCGCTCGGTGATATCGCGCAATATTACCAGATCGGCCGGTTGCCCCTGCCAGGTGATCAGACGTCCGCTCAGCTCCACCCATGCGAACTCGCCGTCTTTTCGCAACAGACGCGCCTCGCCCGGCTGCTCCAGACGAGCGCCATCCATACGCTGCTGAAAGCGCAACTGCATGACATCAATATCCCCGACATGGATAAATTCACTATAGTGTCTGCCGACAATCTTATCGGCAGCAGCATGCAAAATCGCCGTGCAGGCCTTGTTGACAAAAAGTACGCGGCCATCAGCTCCGATAATGGTAATGCCATCAAATGCCTGATCGACCAGTGAACGATACAGCTCTTCACTTTCATACACCTGCTGATCGCGCTGGCGCGATTCTGTGACATCGAGCATGGAGCCGATCAACTCATCCGCCTGCCCATCGTCGCCACGGCCCGGCGTCAACACGGCATGATCGCGGAGCCAGCGGTAGTTTCCGGAACAATCCATAAAACGATAAACGCACTCGAATTCGCCATGGCTGTTCAACTGCCTGATCGCCGCCTCAACCCTGCGCCGATCATCCGGATGAATATGCGACTGCCACCACTCCGGCTCAAAACAGGCATCTCTCCCGTAGCCCAGAACATCGCATACCGAAGCGCTGACATAGGTGAGTTCGAAGGCGCTGCCATCGCCTCGCCATTCACAGCGGTAAAGCACGGCCGGCGACACATCGACAATGCGCTCCAGTTCGGCTTTTTCGATCACCAGTTGATCCTCCCGCTGCTCATAGAGCGTTCGGAAATGACGGATCACCTTGCCCTCCAGCCCACGAACCAGATCGAACTGGGTGACAATGCCGAGCGGCTGCTCTGCATCATCGACAATCACCAGCCGCCGGATGCCGTGCTGACGCATCAGCAATGCGGCATCGAGCATCGATTCATCCCTGTGCAGGGTGATCATCGGCGATGTCATCACATCGCCCAGCGTCAGCTTCCCGAAATCGGCATCGGCGGCAACCAGTCGCGCCGTATCACGTTCGGTGAAGATACCGGCCACCCTGCCCTGCTCGACCGCCACCATGCAGGAGATATGCAGATCATCCATCTGACTCACCACATCATCGAGCGGCAGCGACGGCGACGCCGTGACCGGCCGCACCGTCATCATATTCCCCACCGGCTTGATGCGCAGAAAATCATCGAATTCGGCCGCCTTGAGAATATCGCTGAAGGTAAGCAGCCCTTCCAGCCTGCCATCGGGGTGCACTACCACGAGATGGCGAACACGGCGCGCCAGCAACAACTCGAAGGCATCATAGATGGTGTGATTGGTATGAACCGAAATCACCGGCGCCGACAGGAAATCGGCCACCGGCGCCGAAGCCGGATCGACATGATGGTGAACAATCTTCACCAGATCCGCTTCGGTAATGATGCCGATCGGGCGCTCCGTCTCAACCGCCACCAGACACGAAATCCGCCGCTCACTCATCAACCGGGCGGCCGCATCCACCGTCATATCGGGTGAAATAGTCGCCACCTGCCGGGTCAGCACATCCTTAATGGTCAGACTCAT
>JALUYG010000365.1 GCA_027013105.1 Mariprofundus sp. | reverse complement strand
ATGTTTTAATGTAACCTTCTACTAGACATCAGTTCCCGATGTGGCGTGCCGCTTTGCTCAACACCAGTCGGACAAAGGGGCCAGATTCCTGCACGGCAAAGTGCTGCAACTGGTTTATCAGAAAAAGGCAGGTGCCGTTCGGAAGTGCGCGTTAGGGCGAGCTCACCTTTGGCTTCATATTCAACTGCCGCGCTTTTGTAAGAAATGGTCTGTCAAATGTCGCAAATCCATCCTGCGCAGAGGAACTTGCCAGATGCAGGGCATCGGCAAAATCAAGCCCCTGCCTGTGCCATTTAAGTGCATCCGCCATCTGCCTGGGACGGGATTGATGAACTTGCGGCAAGCCAAGCAGGCGAGTCAAAGCCCGGTTGATATCAAGACTGGAAAATTCATAGGCATAACGCAACACCCATTCCGTTTCCAGGATAACAGTATCGGTGATAAAAATTTCACTATTTTCAAACAGCAACAACGCCTTGCGTAGCTGCAGTTCATCGTCTTTGGTTAAAAGGCGAACAAGCACATTGGTATCAACCGAAATCATGCTTGTCTCGCTTTAACGCCTGTAGCGATGGCCTCCTGCATTTGGGCTATGCTTTTGCTTTCTCCCGAATAAGGCAGCGAACCAACAACCTCGCCCAAAGATGTCTGTTTGAACGGGCTTCTGGATTTCAACAGGATGCCTTCTTCGCTGTCGATCACTTCAAGCTCCTGCCCTGCATCCCAACCATGCGCCTTGCGAATAGGCTTGGGTATAATCAATTGCCCCTTGCTTGATAACCTTGCTGTGCTCATCAACGCCTCCTGTCACATCAGGTAAGAAAAAAGTAAGATATTATATCACAGGGCGCCAGTCAAGCAACGTATTGCGCAACTCACATGTGCAGCATCAATCTTGATTGGACAGCATGGAAAAACAGGACTATCGTATGTCTATATCCCAATCAATGGAGAAATCGTTATGCAAGCAGTCACCGTGTCACCCAAGTTTCAAGTTGTCATTCCGAAAAAAGTGCGTGATCAATTACATATTAAGCCGGGACAAAAAATGATGGCAATGCCCTATGGCGAGCACATTCAGCTTGTACCCGTGAAATCCGCCAAATCATTGCGCGGCCTGCTCAAAGGGTGTGAAATCAAAATGGACACTGTCCGTGATAAATCGGACCGCTTCTGATGCACATTCTTGATTCATCATGCTGGCTGGAGTATTTCCTGGATGGAAAAGGTGCAGACCGCTATGCCCCGGGCATTGAAGGCCACGGGGAAATCATCGTACCCGTAATCGTATTGCATGAAGTATTCAAGGTGGTGATGCGCGCCAGCAACGAAGATTCCGCACTAGCTGCAACCGCAGCCCTGCAACAATTTCCAGTGATTCCCGTTGATGAAAATATCGCCATGTATTCAGCCAAACTCGGACAGGAACATAGCCTGGCAATGGCCGATAGCATGATTTTCGCAACCGCCCATATCCACCACGCCACCCTCTGGACGCAGGATGCAGACTTCCGAAACCTGCCGGGCGTGAAATACTTCGAAAAAGCCTGTTAGGATTCGTTTTTTCGGAGGAAATATGCCTATTTATGAATACCGTTGTGAACAGTGCGATCATGAATTTGAAACGCTGGTGATGCGAAAGCATGAAACCGTGCAGTGCCCGCAATGCCATGGCGAGCGGCTGCAGAAGCTGATCTCCGCCCATGCCGTGGGCGGCGGTGCGCCGGATACGGCTTGTGGCTCGGCGCCATGCTCTCCTGAACCTGCATGCGGCGCGGGCGCCTGCCCGGCCTGCCTGCCATGAAACAGCACAAACTCGGAAACAGTGATATCGATGTCAGCGTAATTTGCCTGGGGACGATGACATGGGGTGAGCAGAACAGCGAAACCGATGCGTTTGAACAGATGGACTACGCCACTGCGCATGGCGTGAACTTCTTCGATACTGCCGAGCTCTATGCCATTCCGCCGCGTGCCGAAACATACGGCGCAACCGAACGCATCATCGGCAACTGGTTCAGAAAGACCGGCAAACGCCATGACATTGTTCTCGCCTCCAAGGTGTGCGGCCCCACCGGATGGTGCCCGCATATCCGGGGCGGAAAGGCGCGGCTGGATGCCACCAACATTATTGCCGCCTGCGAAGATTCGCTTCGACGCCTGCAAACCGACTATATCGACCTCTATCAGGTGCACTGGCCGGATCGCAATACCAATTTCTTCGGCAAGCTGGGCTACGCTGCGGAAGATGACGCCGGCGCCATCCCGATCGAAGAGACGCTGGAAGCGCTCAACCTGCTGGTGCAGCAAGGCAAGGTTCGCCACATCGGCATTTCCAATGAAACGCCGTGGGGCGCAATGCAATACCTGCACCTTGCCGCCACAAAGCCGTTGCCGCGCATCGTTTCCATTCAGAATCCATACAGCCTGCTTAATCGAAGTTTCGAGATCGGCCTGGCGGAAGTCAGCTGGCGCGAACAGGCAGGCTTGCTGGCCTATTCGCCACTCGCTTTCGGCACGCTTTCCGGCAAATATCTGCATGGGGCGAAGCCTGCAGATGGACGCATCACCCTGTTTCCGGCCTACACGCGTTATACCAACCCGCAAGGTGTTGCGGCCACTGCAGCCTATGTGGAACTGGCGCACAAACACGGGCTCGACCCGGCGCAGATGGCGCTGGCTTTCGTATGTTCCCGCCCGTTTCTGACCGCCGCTATTATCGGCGCCACCAGCATGCAACAACTGGCGGACAATATTGCCAGCATGGATTTAGCGCTGTCCGACGAACTGCTGGACAGTATCGAGATGATTCATACAACCTATCCCAACCCCTGCCCATAAAAGAATTTTTGTAACTATTCAGAATAGTTACAAATACCATACTGAAGATTTTTCATCTGCGTTTATCTGCGTCCATCTGTGGTAAGATTTTAATGCGATTGCCCTATTTCCGAGTCTGAGCCCCCCTTGAAAGGGGCTGAGCGACTTCCTATATAACAGGTGTCGGCAGTTTACCGACATATAATCAAATAGTTAGGAGGTGTGTTATGACCCTGGTAAGATGGACGCCCTGGCAAGAACTGGAAAACATGAACCGTCAACTCAGCCACCTGCTGAACGACAGTCCTTTCGGTTCTACAAGCGAGTCGGGCCAGTGGGCGCCGATGGTGGATATTCGTGAAACCGATGATGCGCTGCTGGTTCAGGCCGAATTGCCCGGCATTGATAAAAAAGATGTTCACCTTGAAGTGAAAGATGGCGTACTGACGCTCTCGGGCGAACGGCGCTACGAAAAGGATGTGAAGGAAGAGAATGTACACCGCGTTGAGCGCGCTTACGGCAGCTTCTCACGCAGCTTCAGCCTTCCCTCCAATGTGGACGCCAACAAGGTGAACGCCACCATGAAGGATGGCGTGCTTGAAGTGCGCCTGCCCAAACGCGAAAGCGCCAAACCCAAAGCGATCGCCATTCACTGATCGAAACCGAACGGGGCTGCATCTGCAGCCCCTTTAAAAAGCCGACGGATGGACTTTTGACGTGGTAGCACTCAGTATCCTTAACGCAATGCAAAATCGGGAGGCCGGCATGTCTTCACTGCATCAAACCCATAAACTGCGCAACCAACTGCACTCCATGCTGCTGCTCTCGGCCATGCTGCTTCTGCTGCTGAGCCTCTGCACCAGCCTGTTCGGCAGCAATGGTTTGTTGCTGATGCTGTTTGCCAGCGCACTACTGCTGTTCACGCCGCGCGCTTCTGCGTGGCTGACATTGCGCCTGCACCGGGCGCGCCCGCTCAGTTTTGATGAAGCGCCGCAGTTGTACCGAATCGTCGATCGGCTTGCCGATCGGGCTGAACTGCCTGCCCACCCGTTACTCTTCTATATTCCCTCGGCCACGCCGAATGCCTTTGCCATGAGCGAGCGCGGCCAGCCACTGATTGCGGTGACCGAAGGCTTGCTACATCAGCTGGATCAACAGCAGCTGACAGCCGTGCTGGCGCATGAGATCAGCCATATCCGCAATGGCGATCTGCAGGTCATGATGATCGCCGAGATGCTCAATCGGCTCACAGCCAGCCTCTCCACCACCGGCTGGATCATGCTGCTGATTTTCCTGCCGCTGTGGATGGTATCGGATCTGCCCCTGCCCTGGCTGGCTATCGGATTGCTGTTGACAGCGCCGCTGGCCGCCACGCTGCTGCAGCTGGCGCTGTCGAGAACACGTGAATTCGATGCCGATCTGGAAGCCGCCCGGCTGACCGGAAACCCGCAAGCGCTGGCTTCTGCACTGGTCAGCATCGATCGCTTCGGCGCCAACTGGTGGTCGCTGCTGCTGCCGAACCGCGGCCACCCATCCGATGCATGGGTGCGCACGCATCCTTCCACTGCGGAACGCGTGCGCCGGCTGCGGCAACTGGCCGCTGAGCAGCAACAGGCAGCCTCGCCATGGCCTCCGTTTCTGACTCCTGCCCCGCTGATCACGATTCCCGCCCCACATCACGGCTTTGGAGGCTGGCGATGGTAAGCGCCGGAAAACCCGGAATCGGGCTGGCGCTCGGCAGCGGCTCTGCGCGCGGCTGGGCGCATATCGGCGTCATCCATGCCCTGGCCAGACTCGGCATCAAGCCGGAAATTGTCGCCGGCAGCTCAATCGGCGCACTGGTCGGCGCATCGCTGGCCTGCGGCCGTCTGGATGATCTCGATGCATGGCTGGCCGATCTTGGTCTGCGCGATATTGTCAAACTGATCGACCTCTCAATCAGCGGCGGCGGTCTGATTCAGGGGGAAAAACTGGCGCAGGCGTTTTATCATTATGTGGATGATGTCGATATCAGCAGCCTGCCGATGGCATTTGGCGCCGTCGCCACGGATGTCGAAGCGGGGCGCGAAGTCTGGTTCCGCGAGGGCTCCTTGCTCGATGCAGTGCGCGCTTCCATCGCCATTCCCGGCATGTTTTCCCCGGTGCAGCATCAGGGGCGCTGGCTGGTGGATGGCAGCCTGGTCAACCCGGTACCGGTCTCGATGTGCCGCGCCATGGGCGCTGATATCGTCATTGCCGTCAATCTCAACAGCGAACTGCCCGGCAACAAGGCGCGCGCCGCCGATCGAAAAAGCCGGCTGGCGTTGAGCCTGCCGCAACACGAGCTGATTGATAAAATCGCCGATACGCTGGCGCCGATCCGCGAACGCATTGAAACCATCCTGCCGGGTGACGGTGACGCCGATCAAAGCCCCGGCATGTTTGAAACCATGAATGCATCGATCGATATCATGCAGGGACGAATCACCAGAAGCAGACTGGCCGGCGACCCGCCCGATATCCTGATCACTCCGCACCTGGCCCATCTGGGCTGGCTGGAATTTGACCGCTCCGAAGAGGCCATCAAAGAGGGCGAACAGGCCGTCAGACGAGCCGTCTCCGCCGGCGCATTTCAATCGCTGTTGTCTGCAACCGACCCGGACACCCAGTAACATTCACTTCTCACTATTTAACATTCACCATTCAATAACTATCCCTTCGCGCGCCAGATCAATCTCCGGCACGTCAAACTTGCGTGTATTCATGGCTGTTTGAAATACTGATTCCAGAGCATCATCACTTCGAGTCGGTTCATGATGCGTAAGAAACAACTGGCCTGCGCCGGCAACTTCGGCCATTTGGATACAGCTATTAAATGTGCCATGCCCCCACCCCTTCTTCGCCGGATATTCATCTTCCGTATAAGAGGAATCGGCCACCAGCACATCGACGCCGCGTATCGCCTCGATAATATGCGCTTCGCGCTGCTCAATCAGGGTTTGATACATGGCATATTCATCGTCATCCGGTGCATAGATATTATAGGAG
>JALUYG010000364.1 GCA_027013105.1 Mariprofundus sp. | reverse complement strand
AAAAAACTATCGCGAGTTTTTCTGGAAACGCTTCAACAAGGAGCAATAACACCAGGAAGTGCGGCTTTAGCCGCGCCAAAGTGCCACGGAGCAGCCGTGTCTGAAGACGCACTTCCAGATGATGGTATGACTCAAGATGAATACTGCTTGCAGCGAACGAACATCAAGCAGTGTTGCTGTTGAAATGAAACATGCTCATTTACCGCATTTTGATATGAACGGTTACTATCAGTTCATCACTTTTCGGACAGCCGATAGCACGGATAGTTTCTTGTTGCGTTTGGAGTCTCAAAGCCGACCGAATCGTGAAAAACAGATGGCTATGGATCAATATCTGGATGGTTCTCTGCAAGGTGCATATTTACAAGGCGATGTATTGCAATTCCTGTTTGAATTGATCAAATCAAAAGATGGCGATTTGTATGACCTGATCTGTTTTGCAATTATGCCCAATCATGTACACCTGCTGATCAAACTATTGCACAAGTTGTCCGTTGTAATGCAACGCGTGAAAGGAGCCAGTGCCAAAGGAATCAATGATGCTTGAATCACTATTCATCTCTCTGCAGTTGGCTTTGGTGACGACGGTCATCCTGTTACTGATTGCATTACCGCTGGCTTATCTGCTGGCATTCAAATCGTTTCCAGGGCGCACCGGGCTGGAAGTTATTGTGGCCTTACCGCTGGTGTTGCCGCCAACGGTGCTGGGTTATTTCGTGTTGGTGATGATTGCACCGGATTCGATTGTGGGCGGCGCGTGGCAATCTATATTCGATCGTTCGCTGGCCTTCTCGTTTTCCGGCATGGTGGTCGCATCTGTGTTGTATAGCCTGCCGTTCGCTGTGCAACCCATGCAGCAGGCGTTGCGGGCGATTCCTGTAAGCTGGCTGGAAATGGCGCAAACGCAGGGGCTGAATTTGAAGCAGGCTTTATTGCAGGTGATGCTGCCGGCTGCCAAAGGCGGCGTACTGGTGGCAGCGGCGCTCTCATTTGCCCATACCATGGGGGAGTTTGGCGTGGTACTGATGGTCGGCGGTTCGATCCCGGGCGAAACCAAGGTGGCCAGCATTGCGCTGTTCGATATGGTGGAAATGCAGCAGTCGGATGAAGCGTGGATACTGGCGCTGATTCTGCTGGCTGTGTCGTTCGTGATGTTGTCGCTGGTCTATGCGGTTAACCGGCGTGGGCTTGATGTGGGCGCAGGCCGATGAATCACATTCAAATCACGACGCGCATGGGCGCACTGGATTTGCAGGTGGGTGCACGTTTCTTGGATACGTTCATCATCATTTCCGGTGAGAACGGGGCGGGAAAAACAACACTGTTGCGCTGTCTGGCCGGGCTGGAGCAGGTTGAGGGGCAGTTGACTGTTGGCGGGAAAATGTGGCTGGATAGTATCGCCGGATTTGAATTGCCGCCTCAGCGGCGGCAATCTGGCTGCGTCTGGACGGATGCGGCGCTGTTGCCCTGGTTGAGCATCGAGAAGAATATCGTGCTGGGAGCGGAACCGGTGGATGCGGAATGGTTGGCGGAGCTGGCCGATCTGTTTGAAATCGCGCCGTTGATGCAACGCAAACCCCGCATGCTCTCCACCGGTGAGGCGCAACGGGTGGCATTGGCTCGCGCCATCTATAAGCGACCATCCGTGTTATTGCTGGACGAACCCTTTTCAGCCCAGGCGCCTGCTATTCGGCAACGCTTGCGATTACGTTTAAAATCGATGCAGGAAAGATTCCAGATCCCTGTGTTGATGGTCAGCCATGATGTTGAAGATGCACGCGTTTTGGCGCATGAACACTGGCATATGCGCGAAGGTAAGCTGTTGGCGGCTCTGTCTTGTCATTCCCGCGCAGGCGGGAACCCAGACCAACAAAAGGTGGCGAATCATGACTAAACTCACCCATTTCGACGCAACTGGCCGTGCCCGCATGGTCGATGTGTCAGCCAAGGATGTGAGCACACGCATCGCCATAGCCAGCGGCGAGATTCACATGCAACCGGAAACGCTCGATCACATCCAACAGGGCAAGCTCAAAAAAGGCGATGTGCTGGCCGTGGCCGATGTGGCGGCGGTGATGGGCGCCAAGAAAACCCCCGATCTGATTCCGATGTGTCATCCGCTGATGCTCTCCGGCATCGATGTCTCATTCACGGAACTGGAAGATCATTGCGGCCTGAGCGTGGCAGTATCGGTCAAATGCAATGGCAAAACCGGCGTAGAGATGGAGGCGCTGACGGCAGTCAGTACGGCGCTTCTGACCATTTACGATATGTGCAAAGCCGTCGATAAGGCCATGTGCCTTACGAATATCCAACTGGAAGAAAAAAGCGGCGGGAAATCGGGAGAATGGAAGCGCACATGAGTGTGAAAGTGCTCTTTTTTGGTTCGATTGCAGACCGGCTTGGAAAGCGGGAATGTAGCCTGGATACAGATAAGGCAATGACTGTTTCTGATCTGGTCGCTGCTGTCGGATGCAGTGATTTTGAACCGTTACTGCTGGCCGTGAACCGGGAACAGATAAGCGATATGGGGTTGCTTGTACAAGATGGCGATGAGGTGGCGTTGATGCCGCCATTTTCAGGTGGGTGATGTGCAGAATCTGGTGAAAGCGGTTCGTATCCAGGAAGAAGATTTCTCGATGGAAGCCGAAGTGGGTGCACTGCGAGCGATTTCCGGGCGCATTGGCGGCATTGCTACATTCCTCGGTTGTGCGCGTGATTTCTCTGAAGGGCGCGATGTGTTCTCGATTGAATTTGAGCAATATGCGGGCATGGCGGAGAAAGCGATGCAGGCGTTGCGAAGCGAGGCGCTGGATCGATTTGATATTATCGAAGCACGGATCATTCATCGTGTGACCACTGTGCATGCCGGTGATCAGATCGTGTTGGTTGTGGTGGGAGCTGAGCATCGGGGGCCCGCCTTTGACGCGTGTGAATGGTTGATTGATGAGCTGAAAAAGCGCGTGCCGATCTGGAAAAAAGAGATGACGCCGGATGGTGATTCCTGGGTAACACAACATCCATGAGTGCCACTACTGCACCCAAGCCATGCTTCGTTGAGCAGTGCTCGCTCAATCACCATATAGATACATATGGCTCAATCGCTGTGTTCCGCTCGCCTTGCCTGGATTGCGTTCGCTACGTGGCAGAAGTTAAATGATCCCGATTCTCTCGATTGTTGGGCGCTCCAACTCAGGAAAAACGACGCTGATGGAAAAACTGATTGCGGTATTGACGTGCCGGGGCTTGCGCATCGGCGCCATCAAGCACAGCCACCATCAGCCCGAAATGGATACACCGGGCAAGGATAGCTGGCGGCATAAACAGGCCGGCGCTGCGGCGTCGATATTGA
The DNA here is from genome assembly GCA_027013105.1 of Mariprofundus sp. Taxonomy (GTDB): domain Bacteria; phylum Pseudomonadota; class Zetaproteobacteria; order Mariprofundales; family Mariprofundaceae; genus Mariprofundus. The sequence continues at coordinate 2,516 of JALUYG010000364.1, read as the reverse complement.
TCGGGCCGGAGCGGATGCTGATGGTTCAGGATATCAAGGAAGATATGAATCCGCGCCTGTTGGCAGAGCGATATTTTAGCGATTTTGATCTGCTGCTGGTGGAAGGTTACGCCTCCTTGCCGGGCGACAAGATTGAAGTGGTAAGGGCCGATCGATCCACGGATTTACGCTGTCATCCTGATGAACTGCTGGCGGTAGTCACAGATGTTCCTTCTATACATTCAGGGCTGCCGCAATTTGAACTGGATGATATCGAAGGTTTGAGCGAATTTGTTTTGCACTGGATACGCCATGACTGATTGTATCCCGCTCGACTGGAGGTGCGGCTTTAGCCGCGCCTGGTTGCAATCACACGGAGAAAGCGCGACTAAAGTCGCACCTCCACAATGAACCAACTGCCCATGATTGAGAACTGTACGGCAGTTATTCTGGCAGGTGGCGAGTCGAAACGTATGGGGCAGGATAAGGCATCACTCCGGTTCGGACATGATTCGTTGTTGAACCTGGCGATTCACCATATGAAGCCGCTCTTTAACACTCTGGTCGTTAGCGTTCGTGAGCCCAGAGAGCATTTGTTGTTTCCTCAGCTGTGTGATCGTGGCAGTGATCATGGTCCGATAGCGGGAATTGCTACTGCGCTTGAGCGGGTAGATACATCATGGGTGCTTGCTATCGCCTGTGATATGCCGTTTATTTCTGCGGACATGATTGTGTCCATGGCCGCGAAACGTGATGGACAGGATGCGGTGGTGCCATGTGCAGACGGCCATCTCCAGCCCTTGGCTGCATTTTATTCGAAATCTTGCCTGCCGGCCATGCAGGCGCAGATGCATGAGGGGCGGCGCAGTTTGCAGGCATTGATCGCGAAGGTGAATGCATCCATTGTCTCTGAAAAAGAGTTGCGAACTTTTGATTCGGAGTTGTTAAGTTTTATGGATCTGGATACGCAAACGGATGTGATCCGGGCTGAACAGTTGTTGGCTTTAAGAAAAAATAAAGAAGGAAATGTGATATGAGTTATTTTTCGGTGGCTCAGGCCCAGTCCTGTATTCTGGAGCATGTCTCTCGCATGGGCACGGAGTTGATTGCACTGCATGACAGTTTAAATCGGGTGCTGGCCTGCGATGTTTCAGCCAATCGCAATCATCCTCCCTACGATGTATCGGCGATGGATGGGTATGCTGTGCGCCATGCCGATATTGTGGAGGCAACATCCGGTGTGCCGGTTGCGTTGACTGTGGTCGATGATATCCGTGCCGGCGCCATGCCACAGGTGAAGGTGCTGCCGGGTAAAGCGGCCCGGATTATGACTGGTGCGCCGGTTCCGGCAGGCGCAGATACGGTGATTCGCGTTGAGGATACGAAGGATGACGGTGATCAGGTATTGATTCTGGTGCCGCCGAAACAGGGTGCGAATATCCGGCCACTGGGCGAGAATTTGCGCAATGGGGACGTTGTGCTGAGCAAGGGCATGGAAATCACGCCGGGTGTGTTGGGGATTCTGGCCATGGTGAAGCAGAAACAGGTTTCGGTGTTTGCACGCCCCACCGTGGCGATTCTCTCCACTGGCGATGAGCTTGAAGGTATCGATGAGGCGGTGGATGAAAACAAGATACCCGATGCCAATTCGCATGCCTTGTATGCGCAGTGCAGATCGCTGGGCATCACGCCGACCCTGCTCGGCATTGCCCATGACAACCCGATTGAATTGCGCGCCAAACTGGCCGAAGGACTGAAATATGATCTGCTGCTGGCATCCGGTGGCGTGTCCGTCGGCCACCACGATTTTATGCGCCCGATGCTGGATGCACTCGGCATTACGATGCATTTTTGGCGCGTGGCCATGCGCCCAGGTCATCCGCTGGCGTTTGGCAGTACTGAGACGGGGACGTTGGTGTTCGGCCTGCCGGGTAATCCGGTTGCCAGCATGGTTTGTTTTGAACAATTTGTTGCGCCTGCCTGCCGTGCCATGATGGGGCATCAACAACTGTTTCGCCGCACTATCACAGCGCGCCTGGGTCACGATATAAAAGACAGGGCAGGACGGGCTCATTTTGTGCGCGTCACGTTGAGCCGCGATGATCAGGGCTATGTGGCGACTTCAACCGGCGCGCAGGGTAGTGGCGTATTATTATCTATGGCGATGGCCAATGGGTTTATGCTGATCCCCGCCGAATCGGAAGGATTCAAAGCCGGTGATCAGGTGACAGTGCAATTGCTGCAAGGCACAGGTTTTCAGGCAGGCGCGGATTTGTAGAAAAAAATCAGGACGCAGATTTCGTAGATGAACACGGATAAAATCCATAAACGATAAGTTGTGTTGTTTGTTGGATTACTGAAAGTTAAGTGGAAAATAGACAAGTGAGCTTGGTTATCATCTGCGGCTATCTGCGTTCATCTGCGTCAAAAGGATGATAAATGAAAACAAAAATTGGATTTATCACGGTATCGGATCGCGCCAGTCGGGGCGAATATGAGGATTTGGGCGGGCCTGCGATGGTGGCATGGTTTGAGCA
>JALUYG010000363.1 GCA_027013105.1 Mariprofundus sp. | reverse complement strand
GTCGTTCCATGTGTCGATGCAGTCGGGATTATCAAAGCCCCAATCGCCGATATAGTGGACTGAACCGATCACATAATCCCAGTCGTATGCGGCGATCATCTCCTCCACATACGGTTCCGTGCCGGGATGAAAATCCGCCTCCAGCCCGATGCGAATGATTAAACGATCGGCATAGCGGTCGCGCGCCTGTTCCACCTCGGCCAGATAGTTTTCCATTTCGGAGCGAGCCATGCGCCAGGCTTTATCGAAGCCGCCGGGCATGGGCGAGTGGTCGGATATGCCGATTTCCGTCAGCCCTGCGGCAATGGCCGCTTCGGCATAGTCGGCGACGGCGCCGGTGGCATGGTTGCAGCGCGGCGTATGCATATGGTAGTCGGGAACAGGCTTGAAACGGGGCGAATGGATTGGGGCATCGGACATGGTGGCGCTTATCCCTCTGTTTTGCGAGAGGCTTTTTCCTCATGGCCGGAGACGCCGAAACGGCGGGCCAGTTCCTGCAGCACATCGTCGGCAGAGAGTCCTTTCCGGGCCAGCATGACCATGCAGTGGAACCACAGATCGGCGGTTTCGTAGATGATCTGGTCGCGGTCGTCATTTTTAGCGGCGATAATGGTCTCAACCGCCTCCTCGCCGATTTTTTCCAGCATTTTGTCCGGTTTGGCATACAGTGAGGCCACATAGGATGTGTCGGGGGATTCTGATTTGCGCGCCTCGAGTACGTCGGTCAGGGCTTGCAGTATTTCATCGTTGTTCATCTGGTTGCTCATCTGATCGGCTCCTCAATGATGATCCATTCTGCACCTTGTTGTTGGCGGTAAAAACAGGATTCGCGATTGGTGTGGCAGGCGGGTCCGGTTTGCTCGATTTTTATGAGGATGGTGTCGCCATCGCAATCGAGATACATCCCCATGACTTTCTGGATATGCCCGGATGATTCACCTTTTTTCCACTGTTTCTGGCGCGAGCGGGAATAGTAGTGGGCGAAGCCGGTGGCCAGCGTTTGCTCCACTGCCTCTGCATTCATCCAGGCCATCATTAATACGCGCCCGGTTTCGGCGTCCTGAGCGATGGCAGGCACCAGGCCTGTATCATTGAATTTAATTTGACTCAACAGACTCATGCCATCAACTTTGCCAGGGCGCGGGATGCGGCGGCGATGGTGTTGTCGATATCAGCATCGCTGTGGGCGGCGGACATAAAGGCCGCTTCATATTGCGATGGGGCCAGATAGACGCCTTCATCCAGCATGGCGTTGAAATAACGGCCGAAAAAAGCCAGATCGCAATGGTTGCTGACATCCGAACAGCAGGTGACGGCGTCCAGTTCGGTGAAAAAGATGGTGAACATGGCGCCAACCTGATTGGCTACGGCAGGCACGCCGGCCGCCTTGCAACCGGCCAGCAGGCCTTCGACCAGTCGGGTGGTGTTGCGCTCCAGTTTATCATAGAAACCGGGTGCTTGCAGGCGTCTGAGCGTCTCCAGGCCGGCGCGCATGGCCAGTGGATTGCCGGAGAGGGTGCCGGCCTGATAAACCGGGCCGTCGGGCGAGATCTTGCGCATAATCTCTTCGCGGCCGCCGTAAGCGCCGACCGGCAGTCCGCCGCCGATAATTTTACCGAGGCAGGTCAGATCGGGCATGATGCCGAAACGCTGCTGGGCGCCACCCGGGCCGACACGGAAGCCGCACATCACTTCGTCGAAAATCAGCAGTGCGCCTTCAGCATCGCAGATGTCGCGCAACTGCTGCAGGAAGCCGTTGTCGTGCAGTAGCATGACGCCGGTATTGCCCGGCACCGGCTCGACAATGATGCAGGCAATCTCACCCGGATTTTCGGTAAACAGGCGTTGCACGGCTTCGATATCATTGAACGGGGCAGTCAGCGTCAGCTTGGCGTAATCCGCCGGCACGCCGGCGGAATCGGGCTCGCCGAAGGTGGCCGCGCCACTGCCCGCCTTGACCAGAAAGCCGTCGGCATGACCGTGGTAGCCGCCGTCGAATTTGATAAATTTGTCGCGACCGGTAAAGCCGCGCGCCAGCCGCAGTGCGCTCATGGTGGCCTCCGAACCGGAGTTGACAAAACGCACCACGTCGATCGACGGCACCATATCAATGACCAACCGGGCCAGCTCGATTTCCAGTTCGCACGGCGCGCCGAAGCTCATGCCGGCTTCAGCTGTCTTCTGAACGCCCTTTACCACATCCGGATGGGCATGGCCGAGAATCATCGGCCCCCATGAACCGACATAATCGATATATTGATTGCCATCGACATCCCACACATAGGCGCCGGAGGCGTGATCGAAAAAACGCGGCGTGCCGCCAACCGATTTGAAGGCGCGCACCGGCGAGTTGACGCCGCCGGGCAGAAGCTGCCTGGCCTGATCGAAATCATTTTGAGAACGGGTGGTTGTTGACATGAGCAATCCTTGTGTAAAAAAAGTGCCGCGACGTTATAGAAGCGGAACCTGATGTGTCAAATATTCGGCGGCATTTTTCAGTGGCATGTTCGAGGGCGTGGTTATCGATCACAGCTTTTGGATGAGTTTTTTGCTTCCGCATGGCGCCCAGCCAAGCCCGCCAGGCTAAAACTTGTAAACTTTGGCGCCGCGCACGCCCAGCTGTTTGGCCAACGCATCCCGCCGCCTGGTTGCCTCCATTTTACTGGCGAAGCCGGTGATCAGGATATGGTGAAAAATTCTGCCGTGGTCATTGACCTGAACCACCTTGCCTGCAACGCCCATGGCTTGCATGCGTGCAACATGTTGTCTGGCCGATTTATCAGAATTGACTGAGGCCAGTTCAATCACCCAGTTCGTCGACGCATCAGCGGCGGCTGCAGTTTTCCGAGGTTTATTGCGGGTCTGCTGTAGCGGCGTTGATGGCTGAATAACGGCCAGTTTCTCTGTCACGCTATTTTTCGGAGTTGCGAATTTGTCGGTCTGTTGCGTCGCATGGTGCGCGCTGTTGGTTTTGACAGGTGCAATTTGTGTTGATGCATTGATGTTGCTGACGGCTTGATGTTTTTCGGTTTTGGCCTTGTCTGCTGCAGCCGCTGTGTTGGCAAGCTGTTCAGTTCTGGCTTTTTCAATAGCCTTGCGCTGGATCGATGCTTTCACAGTCTCCACCGGCGTAGCCGGGGCGGTTTGATCCGAGGATGGTCCAAGAGTGTTGTTTTGCAACGAGGCAGTGGGAGCCTGCGCCGTATTTTGAGGCGATTCTACAACTTGCTCAGGCGCTGGCGGCGGCGTTTCTGCTTGTTGGCTGGACGCTTTCTGAACGCTCTGTTCAGCGTCGGCAAGCTGTTCCGTCTGTTTATGATTATTGCTAATAAACCAGTAAATGCCGCCGGTAACAATCAGCACAAGCAATCCGGAGAGCATGATAAATCGACCGCTGCTCCGGCGTTGCGCAGTGTTGTTATCCATCATGTCAGGGTGAATCGGCGCCTTGTCTTCGGATAGTGGTTCGTCGGTTTCATCCGATAACGGATCAGATTGGAAAAAGTCATCCTGAAAAGCATCATCGGGAAGTTTTCCATCCGCACTATCTTCAAACATGTCGGCAGTTGGTGGCGCTGGCTCACTGTTATCCCTGTTGTTTTTTATGGCGGCGAAGATCTCGCCGTCAAGCTCATCAACAGGTTCCGCAGTATCGTTCTTGTCGGTTGCGTGCGATTCAGCGTCGGAAATCAGCTCATCAAATTCATTCTGAAGCTGGTCGAATAAATCCAACTCTTCGGATGGCTTATTCGGTGGGCTGTTTTTGTCATTTGCATCATGCGCTGCCATGAGGGTCCCCTTTTTTGTCAACAATCTGTTTGTTTCACCGCTATACTACTGTAGATTCAACAGGTTTGACGATGCTGTCAACTCCTATAACCTCGTAAGAAATCATCATAGTGTTCATGCATCAACTATCTGCTTTGCCACCCACATATGCCTAGTGAACGGATTTGCTGACCCATGCTGATTTTAGCTGTAGCTGTTTGGTCAGTTTAAGGCGCTGTTTTTCGGCCGCCTGTCGGCTGGAAAACCCTGGTAGTCGGACCCGATACCAAGGCTTGCCCTTAACCCGAACTTCCATGATTTCGGCCTGAAGGTGGCGTTGTGCCAGTCGATTCAAATAAGCCCTGGCATGTGCGTCGGTGGTTGGCGGCAGTGTTATTTGCACGGGTTCTCGTTGTCTTGACTGGACTATTGCCAGTCAGGTTTTGTCTGGAAGGGGGAGGGGGGACAACGATTTTCTGTTTGTGAGAAGCATTGGACTTTGGAGTTGCAGCGCTTCGCTGCATTTGCGCTGGTATAAGTTGACGGTGGTATGGGGCATGGAGGCTTCGGCGCATCCATGTTGCGGCATTAATCTTGCTGGGAGATCGATATGGAATCCGACTCCGCCCCATCCGATAACCGGCAACTGTACCACCGTTTGAGTGCGATGGTGGAGAGTATGCCGCCATTTCCCGAGAGTGTGCATCAGGTGATGACGCTCTCATCCGATATCAACTGTTCGCCCAAAGATCTGGTCGGCGTGATCGAACGCGATCCGGTGTTAACCATGAAAATCCTTAAAATGGTTAATTCCGCTTTTTTTTCACTCTCCCGCCAGGTGGCGTCGGTGCAGCATGCGCTGGTTTATCTCGGTATGAACACTGTCAAGAATCTGGCTGTTTCGATTGCCACGGTTGACGCGTTGCCGCGCACCAGCATTGCCGAGTTGCCCATGGCCTCTTTTCTGACCCACTCGCTGGCGACGGCGGCAGTCGCACAACGCCTGGCCAGGGATAATCTGCAGATCAGGGATGCCTCCGATCATTTTGTCGCCGGTCTGCTGCACGATTTCGGCAAGGTGGTGTTTGTGCAGTTCGAGCCGACCACCTATGCGAAAATTCTGCAAATGGCGCAGCAGGGCGACCAGCCGCTGGCCGAGGTGGAGGTCGAGCAGATGGGGGTCTCCTCGGCCGAGGTGGGCGGCATGCTGGCCGAGAGCTGGCATCTGCCGGAGCCGCTGGTGGAGTGTATTCGCAGGCATGCCAGTTTTGATGCACAGCCCTCCGATCTGATGATCACGGTTGCCGCCGCCAATACGGTGGTCAAGGCGATGAAGCTCGGCGACAGCGGTAATCCGGTGACGGGGCAGTTCCCCGATTTGATTCGTAGCCGTTTGCATGCCGATCTCGATGCGGTGATCGAACAGATGCGCGATCTGCCGGACGAGGTGGGTGTTATGCAGAGCGCGGTCAGGGGGTAGCGATGAAGCTCTGTTTTCGCGGCGTGCGTGGCTCGATTGCATCGCCTGGCCCGCATACGGTTCGTTATGGCGGCAACACCACCTGTCTGGAGGTCTGGAGCGACGATGGCCAGCTGATCATACTGGATGCCGGCACCGGGATTTTTCCATTGGCGCACACGCTGATGGATCGGTTGCCCGTGCATGCGCATATTTTTAATACCCATTCGCACTGGGATCATATTCAGGGCCTGCCTTTTTTTATTCCGCTGTTTGTGCCCGGCAATCGGGTCAATATCTACGGCGCCTGTGATCCTGTTTCCCAGCAGAGTATTGAAGATATTCTCGCCGTGCAGCTGCAATATCGCTTTTTTCCGATTCGGGAGTGTGAACTGAATGCGGCCATCGATTATCAAACGCTCAGAGAGGGCGAAGCGGTGCAGATTGGCGATGTGACGGTGACTCCGGTGATGATGAACCACCCGGTGGTGAATTTCGGTTATCGCGTCAACTGTCGAGGCAAATCACTGTTTTTTACCGGCGACCACGAACCCTCCTACAATATCTACGCACCGGATGACGATGAATATGCCATGTATCAAACCCTGATTGAGCAGCGCGAAGCGCATATTATCGAGGCGATACGCGGCGTCGATGTGCTGGTGGCCGATTCCTCTTATACGGAAGATGAATAT
>JALUYG010000362.1 GCA_027013105.1 Mariprofundus sp. | reverse complement strand
GGTCAATATCGAGAGCACGGTTGAGTCGATTCGCCTGGCCGTGGAAGAGGCGGAGCTGATGGCCGGGGTGGATATCCAATCGGTCTTCACCGGCATCGCCGGCTCCCATATTCGCGGCTATAACAGCCACGGCGTGGTGGCCACCAAGAATAATGAGGTGACGCGCGAAGATGTGGATCGGGTGATTGATGCGGCCCGGGCGATGAATATTCCGGCCGATCAGAAGGTGCTGCATATCCTGCCGCAGGAGTACATCATCGATAATCAGGACGGCATCCGCGAACCGATCGGCATGAGCGGCGTACGGCTGGAGGCCAAAGTGCATGTCGTTACCGGCGCAGTCTCTTCGGCCCAGAATATTGTCAAGTGCTGCAACCGCTGCGATCTGGATGTCACCGACATGGTGCTGGAGCAGGTGGCATCATCCGAAGCGGTGCTGATGCAGGATGAGAAGGATATCGGCGTGGTGCTGATCGATATTGGCGGCGGCACCACCGATATGGCGATTTTCCTGAACGGTTCGATCCGCCACACCCATGTGATTCCGATCGGCGGCGATCATCTGACCAACGATCTGGTGATCGGCCTGCGCACCTCGGCGCGCGAAGCCGATCAGCTCAAACGCAAATACGGCGCCTGCATGACCAGCATGGTGCCGCCGGAAGATCAGATCGAGATACCCAGCGTCGGCGGCCGTGCGCCGCGTCCGATGCCGCGCCAGGTGATGGCCCAGATTCTGGAGCCGCGCGTTGAGGAGTTGTTCGAGATGATTCGCGATGAACTGCAGCGCTCCGGTTTTCAGGAACTGGCGGCGGCCGGCATGGTTTTGACCGGCGGTTCATCGCTGCTCGACGGCATGGTGGAACTGGCCGAAGAGGTGTTCGATATGCCGGTGCGGCTGGGCAGGCCGCAGGGCGTGGGCGGGCTGGTGGATGTCGTCTCCAGCCCCATGTACGCCACCGGCGTCGGCCTGATCCTCTACGGACAGCGCTATCGACAGGATCCGCAACACGCCAGAACAACCGAGCACAACCTGTTTTCCCGCGTATGGAAACGCATGCGAAGCTGGTTTGGAGATACAGGATAACAGAGACAACAGCAGCACATATCCACAACAGCACGCCACAACAAACACATCACAGACACTTAAGAGACAATCGAGGAGGAAATCATGGCAACACTATTTACATTTGAGGACACCGCCGCACAGTCGGCCAATATCAAGGTGATCGGCGTCGGCGGAGGCGGCGGCAACGCACTGAACAATATGATTAACCAGAATCTGCGTGGGGTGGATTTTATTGTCGCCAATACCGACGCCCAGGCTATCGAACGCAACCATGCCAGCACCAAGCTACAACTGGGCGCGGAAGTGACGCGCGGCCTCGGCGCCGGCGCCAATCCGCAAGTCGGCCGTGAGGCGGCGGAAGCGGAGAAAGAGAACCTGCGTGAATTTCTGCAGGATACCGACATGGTCTTTATCACCGCCGGCATGGGCGGCGGCACCGGCACCGGCGCTGCGCCGGTGATCGCCGAAGCGGCCAGAGATTTGGGCGTGCTGACAGTGGCAGTGGTCACCAAACCGTTCGGTTTCGAAGGCAAACGGCGCATGCGCCAGGCCGAAGCCGGCATTGCCGAACTGCGCAAATATGTCGATACGCTGATCACCATCCCCAACCAGAAGCTGATCGGCGCAGTGGGCAAAAACACCACCATGCTCGAAGCCTTCCGCAAGGCCGACGACGTGTTGCTGCAGGCGGTGCGCGGCATTGCCGAGCTGATCACCCACACCGGCTATATGAATGTCGATTTCGCCGATGTCAAAGCGGTGATGAGCGAAACGCGTGGCGTCGCCATGATGGGTTCCGGCTTCGCTGCCGGCGAGAACCGCGCCATTGAAGCGGCCGAACGCGCCATCTCTTCGCCGCTGCTGGAAGATATCGATATTCACGGCGCGCAGGGCATTCTGGTTAATGTCACCGGCAATGAGGATATGACGCTGGCGGAATATGATGAAGCGGTGTCGATTATTCATAACATGGCCGATGAGGATGCCAATATCATCTGCGGCATGGTCTATGATCAGGACGCCGATGACAGCATCCGCGTCACCGTAGTGGCGACAGGACTCTCCGGTGAAGCGTCGCTGACCGCCATCGCCGGCGACAAGGAGCCGGTCGCCGCCACGCCGCGCATGCCGGTGATTCAGCCGGTGGCCGCAGCGACCAGCATGCCGAGCCAACCGACAGCGGGTCGTCAGCAGATGCAGGCGCAGCCTTTTGAGCAGCCCGGCTTCAATGATGATGAGTACGCCGTGCCGACTTTTCTGCGCCGCCAGGCGGATTAACCGTTGCAGGCGAGGTCACAATACCGGGTAAAAATTTGTTTTTATTGAATATGATGGCATATTTGCGCAGCTTGACGCAGGCGAAGCGTCGGCTGGAGGCCTGAGTCTGCCGAATTAACGGGGCTGTTGGCCGGATCAATGTCTGAACAGCTGGTCGAAGAATGCTGGTCGAACTACTGGCCGAATAACCGGCCTGAATGGCGACGCGGGCTTCAGCGGCAGTGATTGACGCGCCCTGACAGGCAGGCAGCCCATGGCGCTCATAAGGAGGCATGCATGATAGCACAGAGAACACTGGAACATGCGATTCGCTGTAGCGGCATCGGTTTACATTCCGGTCGCAAAATCGAGTTGGTTCTGCATCCTGCAGCTGAAAACAGCGGCATCACATTTGTGCGTTCCGATCTCGGCGTGGAGATTCCCGCCCGCGCTGAACGCGTCACCGACACCCGTTTATGCACCACCATCGGGGTTGGCGAAGCGCATATCTCCACAGTCGAACACCTGCTGTCAGCACTGGCCGGTCTCGGCGTGGATAACGCCCGTATCGAGGTCAATGGCGCAGAAGTGCCGATCATGGATGGCTCATCCGCCCCGTTTGTGTTTCTGATCCAGTGCGCCGGTATCCGTGAGCAGTCCGCCGCCAAGCAGGTGCTGCGCATCCTTAAACGCGTTGAAGTCAGTCAGGGCGACAAGCGCTGCGCGCTCTACCCGGCGGCCGGCTTTAAAATCAGCTACCTGCTCGATTACGATCATCCGCTGCTGCGTCAGCGCAAAGTGTCGATCGATTTTTCCCGACAGGCCTATACGCGGGAAATCTCGCGCGCCCGCACTTTCGGTTTCCTGCATGAAGTTGAGGCGCTGCAAAAAGCCGGTCTGGCGCTGGGCGGGTCGCTGGAAAACGCCGTGGTGCTCGATTCTCACCGCGTCGTCAATGAGGGCGGCTTGCGTTATGATGATGAGTGCGTCCGGCACAAGATTCTCGATACGCTGGGCGATCTGTCGCTCTCCGGCTATCCCATTGTCGGCGCTTTCGAAGGGGAGCTGACCGGCCATGATATGAACCATCAACTGGTCACCACTCTGCTGGCCGACCCCTCCGCCTATCGCATTGAATCGCTACAGGCTGATGATGTCGTCGTGGCCACCGGGGCTGCTCAACCCAAAACCGCCTGATTCGCAAACAGGTCTTACCACTAACAGACGACTGTGGTTTTAGTCTCGTATTCCGGACTATTCATCAACACTACTTCGTCCTCGCTTACTACCTCTGGCTCAGACGGCACACACAGTTCCGATGATGCCTGCCGGGATAGCAGAAACAGTCTCCATAACATCATCAATTTTTCCTTGTCATCTTCCTGACTTGAAAATGTTTCATGCTTCGAACTCGCGTCAGCCGCGATAGAAGTTAGTCATCAACACGGTATTCGGCGCGAATGGAGGTGCATCATGCTTGATACCGCGAACATGGGCGAAGGTGGCTATGCATGCGTCAACACTACGCCATGGCGCCGCAACAGTGTGGTAACCCTGTTGGCATCTATCGGCCCAACAGGCTTTACGCTGTACCCGCTTCAGGGCCTGTTTGGCTGTGCGCGACGAGGCTATCTGGCGGAGTTTCCCGCACAGAATCACAATGCGTTGCCAGATCACCCCGATGGCCATAATGCCTGCATCCGCAGCGCTGCACGCAGTTTTTTAGACTCCCCTACTCAGGGTGAACTGTTCATTGATACGCCGCTGCGCACGCTCCTGAACAGAGACTTCCGGTTCCGCCTAAATCAGTTCATGCGGCAGAATCCCTGCCTGAACGGGCGGCTGACACTGCTGTTACAGGCAGACGAACTGCATGCCCTGCCTGCCGCCTCGATGCAGATCAATCCGGTATGCCATGGGCTGTCGCTTGCAGGCGTACAGTTTGGCCTCCATCTACTGCGATTCGATCAACAGGCTTGGATCAATTGTCCGGAAATTCACGATATCTCCCCCTGCGTGGTCGTCCATTATCATGATACGTTAACACAGGATCGCGGCACAATTCAGTCCCTTGCAACGATCATACGCCACTGCCGCAGCAGTGGATGGCCGCTACTGGCCGATTTTCGTGATATCACATCGCCTCTGGTGTCACGATGAGTGCGCCACTGCAGAGCTGTCACAACACCGCCGCCTCGCAACCGGGGATCGACCTGGAAACACCCGAAGCGATGCAGGTCGGTTGCCTGGCCATCGATGTGCTGAGGCGATTCCGCGCCGATGAAAAGACCATGGCGATTCCGGTGGTGAGCGCGCAGCTGCAACCGGTGGGACTGGTAACCCGACGCCAGACCCTGGCCGTATTCGGCCATCAATTCTCTTATGAACTTAACAGCCGTAAGCACGTTGACATCCTGCTGACCGAACAACCGCTGATATTCGATATCAACACCGATCCCAACACTCTCAGCCGGGCCATGACCGAACGCGACCAGTCATCCGCATTCGACCCCGCCATCATGACCGCAAACGGCAGATACCTCGGCCTGCTATCCGTGATTACGCTGCTCAAACAGATGACGGACATTCGCCTGGAACTGGCCTTCGACTCCAATCCGCTCTCCAGATTGCCCGGCAACAACAGCATCAATCACGAAACGGATGCGCGCCTGCAACTGGGTAAGCCGTTTGTGCTGATTTATGCCGATCTCGATCACTTTAAAGCATTTAACGACCATTACGGCTACGAACGCGGCGACCGGGTCATTCAACTGCTGGCGCAACTGCTCAAACATGTCGCCGGAAAAGAAGATTTCATCGGCCATGTCGGCGGCGACGATTTTGTGTTGCTACTGGCGCCTGAGGGCTGGCGCGACAAGGCGACGGCGCTACTCGATGCCTTCAGCCGGGAATCCGCGCTGATGTACGACATCGAAGATCGCCGGCGTGGTTATATCATCGCTGAGAACCGGCAGGGAGAGCGTATGCATTTTTCCATGATGAGCTTGTCACTGGCTATCATTCCCTGCGATGCCGACGCCTACGCCAGCCACGTCGCGGTCGCCGAGGCGGCCAGCGAAGTGAAACATCTGGCCAAAATGCAGGCGGGCAACTGCATGGTGGTGAATCGCCGGGCCGCCGCGCCGGACAAAACGGCTGCAAGCCCGGCTTCACAGCCGACCACGCCATCGCAGCGCGCCGAAGCCTGCAACGCCGGCTGACGTCAACTTATTTCACAATAGCAAACCCGGCCACGAATGGCACGAATGAACACGAATTAAGGTTTTTCTCTGTGTACTCTGTGCTCTTCGTGGTGAAAAGCTTTTGATTTTTTGATCATCCTTTACCGCAGCTATTCAGCATCATCGCCAATGTGATGGAACTACGCATCTTCTCCAGCGGAGTCGGCGCTGAGCTCTTGTTTGATCGTCTTGACGCTGGCTTTGCGGCCGCTGTGGCGGACATCGATACCTTTAACCATATAGACCACCATCTGCGCAATATTGACGCTATGGTCGCCGATGCGTTCGAGATTCTTGGCAATATTGGCGGCAATCAGTTCGGATGTGATCTGGCGCGGATCCTCGGCCATGTAGGTCAAATATTCGCGCAGCATGGTTTTATACATCTGGTTGACTTTTTTATCGTTTTTGA
>JALUYG010000361.1 GCA_027013105.1 Mariprofundus sp. | reverse complement strand
CAGGCGTTCGCCGAAGCCTCGCGCCGGCGTTCGGAATCGCGTGACGCCCGCATTGCACGCGAAAAGGCGGAGAAGGCGGCGCGCCGTTCACGCGTGCGCAAAACGCATGCGCCGACCCCCGATGCGCCGAAAACCGATGCCCCAACGCCAACTGCAGCCAGCAGCGACAGCACCGCAATATCGGATAACGGCAATGCGGCTGACACAATAACGGAGGAAGATCGCTGATGCCGCTGATTATGCTCAGCTCGCCCCACGCCCACGGCGGCGACTCTATTCGCATGATGATGTTCACAGTGATCATCGCGCTGCTGCCGGCTTCCATCTTCAGCGTCTACCTGTTCGGCTGGCTGGCGCTGTTGATGATTGTCACCTGCATGGGAGTGGCGCTGCTCACCGAAGCGATCTGTCTGGCATTGATGCGACGGCCGCTGAATACGCTGCTGGACAATTCCGCCGCCCTGACCGGCCTGTTTCTGGCCCTCACCCTGCCGGCGGCGACGCCGTGGTGGATGGCGGTGCTGGGCTCGGTTTTCGCCATTGTACTGGGCAAACAGGTGTATGGCGGACTCGGTTATAACATCTTCAACCCGGCGCTGTCGGCGCGGGTGATTCTGCTGATCTCATTCCCGCTGAATATGACCACCTGGATCATTCCCATGTCTGCAACGATGGGAGTGACGCATGGCGGTATGGACCTCTACAATCTGTCCCAGTGCCTGACACTGTTTTTCGGCGGCTTCGACGCCCTGCCGGCAGTGGCGCAGCACGGGCTCGACGCCATTTCCATGGCCAGCCCGCTCGGCCACGTCAAAACGGCGGCAACGCTGGGCATCTCGGCGCCTGCGGCGCTGGCCAGCTACCACTACCATCTGCTCGACGCCTTTCTCGGCTTTGAAGCGGGCAGTATCGGCGAAACCAGTGCGCTGGCGCTGCTGATCGGCGGCATCTTTCTGCTCGCCCGCCACAGCATCACCTGGCATATCCCGTTCTCCTATCTGGGCACGGTCGCACTGCTGGCAGCCATTTTCAGCACCATCGCCCCCGATCATTTCACCCCGCCGATGTTCAACCTGTTCGCCGGCGGCCTGATGCTGTGCGCCTTTTTCATGGCCACCGATCCGGTCTCCTCGCCGGTGACGCCGATCGGGCAGATTGTGTTCGGCATCGGTTGCGGCGTCATCACCTGGAGCATCCGCTCTTTCGGCGGCTATCCGGAAGGGGCGATGTTCTCCGTGCTGCTGATGAACTGCGCCGTGCCGCTGATCGATCACTACTGCCGTCCGCGCGTCTACGGCCATGAACAGGAAAAGCCGGAATCGTGAAGCTGGATCGAGATCAAATCCGCATGGTGATCGCCCTGTTCGTGGTGGCGACCATCGCCGCCGTGCTGCTGGGACTGACCGATATCGTCACCCGCGAACCGATTGCCGCCGCCCAAAAAGCGGCGCTGCATCAGGCCTTGCGACAGGTGTTGCCGGCGCACGCCAACGATCCGCAACATGATCAAATTGTGCTGGCTGCGGAAAATGCGAGCCCAGCCGATGCCGGCACGGTGATCTACCCGGCCAGAGATAAAAACAACCACCTTGTCGGACTGGCCTGGGAAGTGGTGGCGCCGGACGGCTATTCCGGTTCGATTCGCATTCTGGTCGGCGTCCGGCCGGATGGGCGGGTATTCGCCATTCGCGTCACCCGGCATCAGGAGACGCCGGGGCTCGGTGACGGCATTGTGAAAAATGATAACTGGCTGCGCAGCTTCGTGGATCAGACGCTGACCAGCAAACGCTGGAAAGTGAAAAAAGACGGCGGTGATTTCGATCAGTTTACCGGCGCCACCATCACGCCGCGCGCCGTGGTCAAGGCGGTGAAATCGGCTTTACAGTTTTTCAACGCACAGAAAGCCGCTATCGTTGCCCGCCTGGCCGCTGCACCGACAACGCAGCCGGCCAACACCGCAGGAGGTGCGCATGAATAAATCCGACATCCTTGCCGACGGCTTGTGGCACAACAACACCATCTTTGCGCAGCTGCTGGGCATGTGTCCGCTGCTCGGCGTCACCACCTCGGCTGAAAACGGTTTCTGGATGGGCGCGGCCACCGTGCTGGTGCTGATCGGCTCCAACCTGGTGGTGTCGCTGGTGCGCAATGTGATCCCCAAGAATGTCCGCATTCCGGCTTACATCACCATTATCGCCGCCTTTGTGACCATTGTCGGCATGGCCATGAATGCCTGGATGCATGAGATGTATCTGATCCTCGGCCTGTTTATCCCGCTGATTGTGGTTAATTGCGCCATTCTGGGCCGCGCCGAAGCCTTCGCCAGCAAGAACGGCGTCGCCGACGCCGTCACCGATGCACTGGCCGTCGGGCTCGGCTTCACCTTTGCACTGGTGCTGCTGGGCGGAGTGCGCGAACTGCTGGGGCAGGGTTCCCTGTTCGGTTTCTCTGTATTCGGCGAATCCTATCCGGATGTGCTGATGTTCATTCTGCCGCCGGGCGCATTTATCGCGCTGGGCTTTATTCTGGCCGGCATCAATCTGATCAACCGGCGGCTGGCCAGCCGCGCCGCCACGGCGCAGCAGACGACTACGCCAACCCCACAGGAGGCCGCCTGATGCCCTATCTGCACCTTCATACCAATGTCGCTGTCGATGATTCGGCTGCGCTGCTGCGCCGCTGTTCCTCCACCACCGCCGCCGCGCTCGGCAAGCCGGAATCCTATGTGATGATCGAGATTTCCGACCGGCAACCGATGTTATTCGCCGGCAGCGATGCGCCGCTGGCCTTCGTGGAGCTGAAAAGCCTCGGCCTGAGCAGCAGCCAGACTGCCAACCTCTCCGCCACCCTCTGCGATCTGCTGCAGCAGGAGTTGGGCATTGATGCAGGACGCATCTACATCGAATTCGCCGCGCCGGAACGCGCCATGTTCGGCTGGAACGGCGGCACCTTTTAAGCCATGGCCGTACGCGAGATTCTGATTCATCCCGATGATCGGCTGCGCGAAATCTGCAAGCCGGTCAGCTTTCCACTTTCCGACGATGTCAAACAGATTATCAAGGATATGGCCGACACCATGTATGACGCCCCCGGCGTCGGCCTGGCGGCGCCGCAAATCGGCGTCTCTTTGCAGATTGCCGTCACCGATACCGTCTGGCGCAGCAGCGAGGTTCGCCACGATCCCGACAATCCGGGCGGCAGCCGCGAACTGAAGGTGTGGATCAATCCGGAATTTTTATGGAAAAGCGATGAGATGGCGACTTGGGAAGAGGGCTGTCTGTCGGTGCCGGAAACCTTTGCCGATGTCACCCGCCCTGCCGCCGTCCGGCTGCGCTGGTTCGATATGGAGGGCGAGGCGCACGAACAGGATTTCGATGGTTTCCCTGCTGTCGCCCTGCAACACGAGTTCGACCACCTGCTTGGCAAACTGTTTATCGACTACCTGTCGCCGCTCAAGCGTAAAATGATCACCAAAAAAATGAAAAAGCTATACAAATAAGGGCTGAATCCCAATCCTCCTGTCAGAAATTTGGCTTAGCCGAGCGTTCAGTCCGCACGCTTCATATCTGCGGCCAGCGTCTGCAACTGCGCTTCATCGAGAGTCTCCTGCGCCAGCAGCGCACTGGCGCAGCGCTCCAGCAGTTCGCGGTTGCTTTCGAGAATCCCGATTGCCTGATCAAACTGGCGGTGAATAATATTTTTCACCTCGGCGTCGATTGCCTGTGCGGTCGCTTCGCTGAAACGTGATCCGCCGGGCGACAGTGTTTCGGCTGGCTTGCCCAGAAAGCCGGGATTACGCTCATCATAAACCACAAAGCCGAGAGCCTCGCTCATGCCGTAACGCATCACCATATCACGGGCGATATCGGTGGCTTTGGCCAGATCGTCCGAAGCGCCTGTGGAAAGGTGGCCGAACAGCAGCTTTTCAGCCGCACGGCCACCGAGCAGGACAGTGATGCGATGCTCCAGTTCCTCGCGCTTGAGCAGATAGTGCTCCTCGCTCGGTCGCTGAATGGTATAACCGAGTGCGCCGATGCCTCGCGGCACAATCGACACCTTGTGGACAGGGTCGCTATCCGGCAATGCCATCGCAACCAACGCATGACCCATTTCATGACCGGCGACGACCCTGCGCTCCTCATCACTGATGATCCGATTCTTCTCCAGGCCGGCGACAATCCGCTCAATGGCGCGCGTAAAATGGGATAGTGTGATCGCATCGGCATTCTCTCGCGTTGCCAGCAACGCTGCCTCGTTCACAAGGTTTTCCAGATCGGCGCCGGAGAAGCCGGTGGTCAGCGCTGCAATCTGTTCCGCATCGACTTCAGCAGCCAGCTTCACATGTCGCATATGCACCTTAAGAATGGCCTCGCGACCCGACTTGTCCGGCTTGTCCACCACCACCTGCCGATCGAAGCGGCCGGCGCGCAGCAATGCCGGGTCGAGGATCTCGGGCCGGTTCGTGGCCGCCAGGATGATCAGCCCCGAGGTCGGATCAAAGCCATCCATCTCAACAAGCAGTTGGTTCAGGGTCTGCTCGCGCTCGTCGTGACCGCCCATTGGCGCGCTGGCCGCACGAGAACGCCCCAAAGCATCGAGTTCATCGATAAAGATGATGGCCGGAGCATGGTTACGCGCTTTCTCGAACAGATCACGAACACGCGCAGCTCCGACGCCAACGAACATCTCGACGAACTCTGATCCGGAAATGGAGAAGAACGGCGCCTTTGCTTCGCCGGCAACGGCTTTGGCAAGTAGCGTCTTACCGGTGCCGGGGGCGCCCACAAGAAGCACGCCCTTCGGAATGCGGGCGCCGAGACGCTCCCAGCGGGCCGGATTCTTAAGGAATTCAACCACCTCCTGCAGCTCTGTTTTGGCTTCATCGACGCCGGCAACCCGATCGAATGTGACCCCGGTATCCTTTTCAACATATACTTTGGCCCGGCTCTTGCCAATGGAGATCAGGCTTCCACCGCCTATTCCATGTTTCTCGGCCATACGGCGCACAAAAAAGAGCCAGATGCCGATAAAAATCAGTGTCGGTGCAATCCATGATATAATATTTTCGAGTAAATGGCTCTCAACCACGCGACCATAGCTGACCCCATACTTATCCAGATAGCGTGCGATTTCCGGGTCCACCCTGGCAGCCATCACCACCTTTAGCCGCTCCCCGCTATCCTTCAGTTTTCCGGTCAGGTACTGATCGCCGATGACAACATCCGATATGCGCCCATCCTTCAAATACTGTTCAAACTGGCTGAATGACAACGTGCGGGTTTCGCTCATCGAAGAAATCATCCACTGCTGCAACAGGAAAATACTGACCATTGCCATAAGAAGATAACCCAGATTAATCTGACTCTGCTTATTCATCATGCAACTCCTATGTCCGATTTTGTTACCATCTACGCTACCTGTTTAGGTATAGCAGAGCGGAACTTCAAGCGCTGGCGATGAACTACCGGAATTAGACTACAGTGTGGAACGCATGTTTATGTGATCATAAAAAAAGCCCCTTTGGAGCTTGCGCTCAACAAAGGGGCTTTGTATTAAATTCCTGGCATCGACCTACTCTCCCGTGGGGAACCCCACAGTACCATCGGCGCAAAGGAGCTTAGCTTCTGAGTTCGGGATGGGATCAGGCGTTTCCTCCTCGCTATGAACACCAGGAAACTGGTGGATGGTTACCGGTACAGTTTCACTTTTTTACATCGTAAAAGAGTAAACTGTCCCATAAACCATCATTAGCTCGTATTTTGTGATTTTATGAAAGAGAGAGGTGTCAGGGGTGAGGTTTATTCCTCACTCTTCACGCCTTACTCCTCTATCAGTTCCATTCCAATGCCTTAACGTTGCATGGTTAAGCCGCACGGGCAATTAGTACTGGTCAGCTCCATGCATTGCTGCACTTCCACACCCAGCCTATCAACGTGGTAGTCTTCCACGGCCCTTTAGAGAGCTTAAAGCTCTGGGAGAAC
>JALUYG010000360.1 GCA_027013105.1 Mariprofundus sp. | reverse complement strand
TCCGCCCTTCACTTCAGCAGTAATCACCGCATCTACCGCCGAGTTGTCCGCCAGAGCGCTTTCGATGGCTGTCCATGCAGCACTCTGTTTGGCGGCCAGAACCGACAAACGTACGCCGGCAGCGCCTCCGACCGACTGCACCAGCGCATCAATCTCATCGCCGACTGCCGGAATATCCATACCGGCCTGATCAAATTCAGCGCGCGGAATCGAGCCCTCCGCCTTGGCGCCGACATCGATAATGACCGCATCATGATTGATGCCGACCACCATGCCGCGAATCATTTCGCCGCGTTTAACGACAGGCTGCTCTTTCAAAGAGGCCTCGAACATCTGCCGGAACGATTCCTCTTCCTCAACGCTCGCCGCATCCGATGTCGCAGCTTCCGATTCAGTTTCTGCTACTGAATCAACGGCCTCGGCAGCCTCAACGGCCGGTGCGCCTGCGACTGGCGCAGCTCCGCCCTGCTCACCCGGCTGTGCGGCATCATCGGCCTGCGCTTCTGCCGCCTCAACTTCCTGCGTTGCTGCCTGTCCTGCCTCGGACTGGTCTGCTGCGGTCTGTTCTACTACGGATTGTTCTGCGGATTGTTCTGCGGATTGTTCTGCTGCAGCTGCATTCTGAACATCCGCAGAGGCGCTCTCAGCTGTTTGTGCAGCGGCTGTCACCTGCGCATCTGCATCCTGTGCGTTTTCGATCTGTTTGGCTTCGCTCATTTTTTACCGTCCCGGTCACTCAATTCTGCAAGAATTGTTATTCAGTGTTGTGTGTTTTTTCTGTGTTTCTTCATTCCTGTCTTGACTGCTGTCACAGCTTATCGCGCCTGAATCAGCGCCCTGCGCTCCAGCACGCCCAGCATCCGATCCACCACCTCTTCGACGCGCAATGTGGTCGAATCAATGGTAATCGCATCGCTGGCCTGTTTCAGTGGTGCATGCTGACGTTCCAGATCGCGTTGGTCACGCATTTTCAACTCCTCGATCACTTCATCCAGACTGCTATCGCTCTGATGCTTCAGCTGCGCCCAGCGTCGGCGCGCCCGTTCACGCACCGAAGCAGCGAGAAAAAACTTGGCCGGCGCATCGGGCAGCACCACGGTGCCGATATCGCGTCCATCCATAATACAGCCCTGTGCGGAGAGCTGCTGCTGCAGCCCCAGCAGTTTTTGGCGCACCGACGGCATGGCCGCCACTTTCGACGCCGCCGCACCGACCGCCTCGCTACGCAGCGAATCGGTGACATTGACGCCATCCAGACTGACGCCATCGACTGTCCAGACAATGCCATCGAGCAGAGCATCCACCACGCCAGCCACTGCCGCTTCGTCATCCAGGGCCACGCCCCGCTCCATAGCGGTAAACCCGCACAAACGGTAGAGCAGCCCGGTATCGAGCACCGGCAAGCCGATCTCCTCTGCCAGCATTTTGGCCACCGTGCCCTTGCCCGAACCGGACGGCCCGTCAATGGCAATGGTCAAACCCTTGATGGCGCGCCACTCACTCGCCTCACGCTTCACGCCTGACACCTCACCCCTCACTCCATCGCACATTCATGCCGATACGCTGCGCCAACGGCACAAAATTCGGAAAGCTGGTGGCAATCGCAGCAGCATTATGGATGCGGATTTCGCCATCGGCGCGCTGCGCCGCTACGGCCATGGCCATGGCGATGCGGTGATCGCCGTGCGCATCGACATCGACATCGCCCTGCAGCGATGCCACGCCGCGAATCACTGCGCCGTCGGGCTTCTCTTCCACCTCGGCGCCGGCGGCTTGCAGCGCCGTCGCCATGGCGGCAATACGATCGGACTCCTTGACGCGCAATTCCGCCGCATCCGCCAGCACAAATTCACCATCCGCCAGCGCCGCAGCGGCAAACAGCACGGGAAATTCATCAATCGCGTCGGGCACATCAGCGGCATCGACATGCATGCCGTGCAGACCGCCGGCCTGCACGCGAACATCGGCGACCGGCTCCTCGCCAACTGCATGCGCATGATCCAGCCGCATGGTTGCGCCCATGCCCAGCATCACCCGTCGCCAGCCGTCACGGCGCGGGTTGACGCCGATGCTGTTCAATGTGACATCCGAGCCCTTCACCAAGCTGGCTGCAACGGCGAAAAAGCATGCCGAAGAGGGATCGGCAGGAATCAGCACAGCCCCGTCGGGCGCGGTCAGTCGATTGGCCGGCAGCAGTGAAATCAGCCCGTCCGGGGCCACATCAACGGGCTGACCGAACAGCGGCAACATGCGTTCAGTATGGTCGCGGGACGGCTTCGGCTCCCGCACCGTGGTGATGCCATCGGCATAGAGCCCGGCCAGCAACACGCACGATTTCACCTGCGCGCTGGCCACCGCGGACAGATGATCGATGGCGTGCAGATGGCCGCCTGAGATGGTGAGCGGCAACAGATCGCCGCCGGCTGCACCTTCGACAACCGCGCCCATGCGCCGCACCGGATCGACCACCCGTTTCATCGGCCGCTGGCGCAGTGATGCGTCGCCGCTGACGGTCGAGGTGAAGGACTGGCCGGCCAGCACGCCGGTCATCAGGCGCACGCAGGTGCCGGCATTGCCCGCATCCAGCACGCCGGCAGGCGCTTTCAGGCCGTGCAGCCCGACGCCGTGAATGCGCAGCGATGTTTTGGCCTCATTCAGCCACTCGACCTGCACGCCCATATCGATGAACATCTGCGCCGTGGAGATATTGTCTTCGCCCGGCAAAAAGCCGTGTATTTCAGTGACGCCGTCGGCCAGCGCCGCCAGCATCACGGCGCGGTGCGACATCGATTTATCACCGGGAACTGTGATACGCCCCTGCAACGGCCCCTTTGCCGGCCCAGCAATCAGTGTGCCTCCGATATTCATCGATCCCTCTCCTGTCGTTTCAGCCACGCATCGCGCGCTGTTTTGGCGGCGGTGAAATCGGCCAGCAACTGCTCGCCGTCGCCGCGCAGCAACGCCTGTTTCATGGTCTGCAACTCATCCTGCATGGCATCGAGCTGACGAATCAGCGCATCCCTGTTGCAGAGCGCAATATCGCGCCACATTTCAGGCGACGATGAGGCGATGCGGGTAAAATCGCGAAAACCGCCGGCCGCGAACTCAAACGGCTCATGCGCGTCATTGCCCTGTTTGCGCACCGCATTAACCAGCGCAAATGCAGCCAGATGCGGCAGATGACTAACAGCGGCCAAAAAATCATCATGTTCCGCCGCAGTCATGCAGAGCACCCGACTGCCGGCAGCTTCCCACATGGCGCGCACCGTCTGCACGGCTTCGGCATCGGTATCGTCCTGCGGCGTCAGAATACAGAGGCGGTGTTCAAACAGTTCAGCGAAGGCAGCGCCCGCGCCGGACTGCTCCGTGCCGGCAATCGGGTGTCCGGCCACAAAGCGACCGGGATTGGGCAGCGACCCGCGCGCGGCAGCGATGGCCGATTGCTTGGTGCTGCCCGCATCGGTAACAATGGCTGTGGCCGGCAGCGACTCGGCCATGGCCGCAAACAGAGATTCATACGCCGCCATCGGCACAGCCAACACCACCAGATCGGCATCGCGAACTGCCGTCGCGACATCGTGCGTCCAGTCATTGATGATGCCGCGCGCTTCGGCCAGCTCAAGATTATCGCGACTGCGCCCGACGCCGGTGATCCGCGCCACCACGCCGGCCCGCTTCAAAGCCAGCGCCAGCGACCCGCCAATCAGGCCGACGCCAATCACCACAAGATGTTGAATCGGTTTCACAGTCTCGATCATCTCCATATAGTCAAAACATAGTCAAAATCTTTAACCGCAGATGGACGCAGATAAACGCGGATAAAATCTCAGAACCTGATCCCTGCTACCTGCGTATCGTGCCCACAACGCTTATGGCTTTCCTCTGCGCTAAAAGATTTTGATTTTCTATCCGCGTTCATCCGCGTCCATCCGCGGTTCGCTTTTTATTCCTCTGATTCTCCGACAATGCCTTTCAGGACAGACAAAAACTCGGCGTTTTCTGCCGGCAGGCCGACGGAGATGCGCAGGTAGTCGGCCATGCCGTAAGGGGCCAGCGGGCGGGGGATGATGCCGTGATCTTCCAGCCGCTGCAAAATTTCGCTGCAGCGACTGTGGCGCAGCAACACGAAATTGCCGCGGCTATGACCGCCGGACATGCCAAGACTGTCCAATGCGGCCTCCAGTTTGTCGCGTTCGGATACCGTTTCAGCCACGCGACTCAACACCCAGTCGCGATCTTGCAGCGCAGCTACAGCGGCGGCCTGAGCCAGCAGGTTGACATTGAAAGGTTCGCGAAAACGGTTGGCCAGTCCGACAATGGCTTCATCGGCCACGGCGTAGCCGACCCGGCAACCGGCCAAACCGTAGGCTTTGGAAAAGGTGCGGCTGATAATCAGCCCCGGATGCGACAGTTCCTGCACCGAATCGCCCAGTTCATCGGCGACAAATTCATAATAGGCCTCATCAACGATCACGAGAATATGGCGCGGCAATGCATCCAGAAAGGCCTGCATCGCAGCATTGCTGTGCAGCGAGCCGGTCGGGTTGTTCGGATTGGCAATGCATACCAGCTTCGTTCGTTCCGTCACTGCTGCAGCCATAGCATCGAGGTCGTGGGTCAGCCCGTCCGATTCGGGCACGGCGATGCCGGTTGCGCCGGCCGCCTGAGTTGCCAGCGCATAGACGATGAATCCGCGCTGCGCATAGATCACCTCATCGCCACTGCCGGCAAAGCTGCGAATCAGCAACTCCAGCACCTCGTTGGAGCCGTTGCCGATGAGAATCCGATCCGTGCCGACCTGGTGAAAATCCGCCAGCGCCTCTTTCAACAGCGTGGCGTCGCCGTCCGGGTAGCGATGCACCTCAGCAGCCGCCTGCTGCATGGCCGCAATCGCCTTCGGCGACGGCCCGTACGGATTTTCATTGGATGCCAGCTTAATGGCGCGATGCAAACCCTTTTCGCGCAATAAAGTCTCTACCGGTTTACCCGGAATATAGGGGTGCAGCCCGGCAGCCTGCGCCACCGCCCGCCCCATCCAGTCAATATGTTTCATTTTTCAATTAAACCCCAATTTTTTAGCCACAGATGAACGCAGATAAACACAGATATAATCAATTCTAAGTATTCATTCTAAATGGTGTTGCTTTTGATTTTTCTCAAACATCCTCTACATTACCTGTGATGTGCAGGAAGCACAAATGCCGCGTGCGCATGGATGCGCAGGAGCGGCCGGTGAAAGATTTTGACCCTGACTTATAAAGGCTTCGACACCGGATAGGAACCCAGCACCTTGATGAAGCCGCCCGGTCTGGATTGAATCTCGGCAATCGCATCCGCCACGTTGGCGTCATCGCGGTGGCCCTGCACATCGGCGAAAAAGACATACTCCCACAGCTTCTTTTTGGACGGGCGCGATTCGATACGGGTCAGGCCGATGCCGCGCTGCGCGAAGGAGGAGATCAGCATATGCAGCGCCCCCGGCTCATCCTTGATGGACATCACCAGCGATGTTTTGTCCTCGCCGGAGGCCGGCGAATCATGCTGGCCGATAACAAAGAAGCGGGTGGTGTTGTCATGAAAATCTTCCACATTGCGCTGCACCAGCGGCAACCCCGACTGGTCGACAATGGCATACGGCCCGATCACGGCACAGCGCCGCCAGTCCAGCGCTCCGCTGTCATGTTCTCTGGCTTCATCGACCATGCGGGCGGCGCGAATTGTCGATGAGGCATCCATCAGCTGCGCATTCGGCATGTGCGCCGCCAGCCAGTTGCGGCACTGCCCGAGCGGCTGCGGATGCGAAATAACCACATCGACATCATCCAGCGATTCGGCATAGGTGAACAGGTGATGGTGAATCGACAACTGGATCTCCGCGCAGATAAACACATCGCGTTCCATATCGGCGAACAGGTCGAGCGTCGGCGTCACCGCGCCCTCAAAAGCGTTTTCCACCGGCACCACGCCGTAGGTGGCGCGGCCCGACTCCACCTCATCGAACACCATCTCCAGCGTACCGCAG
>JALUYG010000359.1 GCA_027013105.1 Mariprofundus sp. | reverse complement strand
GACATGATCGCCCTGCTGCAGCTGCATCAGCTCTTCACCATCCAGATTCACGGCTGCGCCGTGCAGCGATTCGACCAGATTCAACTCCACCGCATCATCGCCCGAAATCACAATCGGCCGATTGGAGAGGGTATGCGGACAGACCGGCACCACGCTGATGGCATTCACCGCCGGATGCACAATCGGGCCGCCGGCAGACAGTGCATAGGCGGTGGAGCCGGCCGGCGTAGCCAGAATCAACGCATCGCCGCGCATGCGGAAAACAAACTGCCCGGCAACCGCCATCTCGAATGCAATCATGCGCGGCACCGCGCTGCGCTCCAGCACCACATCGTTCATGGCGCTGCCTTCGGCCAGTTTGCGATCTCCGCGCCACACCTCGGCATGCAGGGAGAAGTGGCGGATGGTCTTGAGGTTGCCCAACAAAATATCATCAACCACTTCAAACATGCTGCCGATGGGGGTGTCGGTGAGAAAACCGAGCCGACCCAGATTGATGCCGACAATCGGCCGGTCGGAATTGATAAAGTGGCGCGCCACGCGCAGCAGCGTGCCATCGCCGCCGAGCACGATCATCAGATCGACCGTCTGCGCCATATCGTTCAATGCCATGCGCTCGCACGCCGCCACGCAGCTGATTTCACTGTCCAGACTCTGATCGACGCAAACCGCGCAGCCGCGCTGCAGCAGCCAGTCGCGCAGTTCATGCAGCAGCGCACAGGCGCGCGCATCATTCGGCTTCAGGCTGATGCCAATGCGTTTCACTTCGATGATCCTGTCCATCCTTTCGGCTGCAGGTGACACTGGAAACACTGGCCGCCCTGAACATGCCCCTTCGGCTGCGGGCGTACGCCATCCTTGCCGTGACACGCCATACAGGCCGCCCTGCTGCTGACCGTGCGATGGGTGGCGTCGTCCGGCACCGGTTTGGTTTTGCGTTCGCTGGAACCGAGCACCAGCGTCAGCACGACCGTCGCCACGATGGCCAGAAACAGCAGATCCTTCTTGCCCGGCTTCCAGCTCAATTTTCCATCAGGCTCTCTGTTGCTATCGCTCATCTGCACCTCTCACCTATTCACCGCCGTTTCAGACGGCCGCAACTGTTTGGCCAGATTATCCAGCACGCCGTTGATAAAACCGCGCGGCGCTTCGCCGGCATAATCGCGCGTCAGCTCCAGCGCCTCATTGATTATGACGCGATAGGGTATTTCCAGCCGGTTCTGCATCTCCCACACCGCCAGCCGGATCACATTGATCTCCAGCTGCGCCACCGAGCGCAGACTGCGCCCTTTGACCGCCGTTTTAATCACACTGTCGAGCTCTTCGACATGATCAGTCACGCCATAAACCGCTTCACGCAGATAATTCTCATCCTGCTCATCGCGATCTTCATGCTGCAGCCGACTGGCCAGCAGATCGGCGATCATACCGCCATCCTGATCCGCCGAGCCCCATGCATAGAGTGTTTCCAGCGCCGATTCCCGCGCCATGTGACGATTCGCCATTAAACCTCCAGCGCCTTCAACTGTTGCGCCACTTCTACCGCAGTCAATGCGGCCTCTTCACCTTTGTGCCCATGCGCGCCGCCGACGCGCGCCAGCGCCTGCTCATGCGTATCCAGCGTCAGCACGCCGTTGCCGACGCCGACATCGCCGCGCTGCGCCACCTTGCCGATCGCATCCATGGCGCCCTGACAGACATAATCAAAATGCGCCGTATCGCCGCGAATCACACAGCCGAGACAGACAATGGCGTCGAAACGCCCGCATTGCGCCATCCTGGCCGCAATCGTGCCGATCTCAAACGCGCCCGGCACATGCACAATGGTGAGCAATTCATCGCTGCTACCGTGCGCTTTGAGGGCGGATACCGCGCCATCCAGCAGCGCTTCGGTGATATCTCCGTTAAAACGGCTCACCACAATGCCGATATTCATACCGGCGGCGTCAACCTGACCGCTTAAATGCGGCGCATCCAGACTCATAATGACTCTCCTTTCCTGTTCTCCGATGCCTCAGCGGCTTCGCTCTCCATCTGCAGCATATGGCCCATTTTATCACGTTTGGTGGTCAGATAGGCGATATTATCGGCATGCGCGCCCACCTGCAGCTGCACGCGCTCGCTGACCTCCAGCCCGTAACCGTCCAGCGCGATGATTTTTTTCGGATTGTTGGTCAACAGCTTCAGACGCCGCAAACCCAGATCGCGCAGAATCTGTGCGCCGATGCCGTAATCGCGCAGATCCGGCTTGAAGCCCAGCTTCTCATTGGCTTCCACCGTATCGTGGCCGGCATCCTGCAGATTATAGGCCTTGAGCTTATTGAGCAGGCCGATGCCGCGCCCCTCCTGGCGCAGGTAGAGAATCACGCCCTCGCCCGCCTCGGCCACCTGCCGCATGGCGGCATGCAGTTGCGAGCCGCAATCGCAGCGCCGCGAGGTGAACACGTCGCCGGTCAGGCACTCGGAATGCACCCGCACCAGACAGGGCCGCTCCGCCTCCGGCTCGCCCATCACCAACGCCACATGCTCGGCCCGATCCACTGCATTGGTGTAGCCGATCATGCGAAATTCGCCGAACTCGGTGGGCATGCGCACCTCCACCTCGCGTTTAACCAGCGAATCGTGCTGCAGGCGGTGACGGATCACATCGGCGATGGTGCCGACTTTCAACTGATGCTTTTTGGCGAACTTTTTCAGCTCCGGCATCCGCGCCATGGTGCCGTCTTCATTCATAATCTCGCAGATCACGCCGGCCGGCTTCAGCCCGGCCAGCCGGGCCAGGTCGATGCTCGCTTCGGTATGGCCGGCGCGCACCAGCAAGCCGCCCTCGCGCCCGACCAGCGGAAACACATGGCCGGGCGTGTGAATATCGGAGGGTTGCACATCAGAGCGAATCGCCGTGCGCACCGTATGGGCGCGATCGTAGGCGGAGATGCCGGTGGTTACGCCCTCGGCCGCTTCGATGGAGATGGTGAAATTGGTTTTGAATTTGGCATTGGTGTTGGCCACCATTAGCGGCAGTTGCAGCTGATCGGTCTGTTCCTGCGTCATGGCCAGACAGATCAGGCCGCGTCCGTGCGTGGCCATGAAATTGATCGCTTCCGGCGTCACCCACTCGGCCGCCATGATCAGATCGCCTTCATTTTCGCGATCCTCATCGTCGGCGAGGATAATCATGCGTCCGGCGCGTAGTTCTTCGATCAGCTCTTCGGTGGTTGCAAGACTCATGATTGCTCCGTTGGAAATTGCATCAGTCGCTCAACATAACGACCGTACATATCGGTTTCGATATTGACCGGCGCGCCGCTTTGCAGCGCCCCGAGATTGGTGTGCGACAAGGTATGGGGAATAAGGTTGACGGTAAAGTCATTCCTGCCGACGCGATTCACCGTCAGACTGACGCCGTTGACTGTCACCGAGCCCTTGACCACCACATAACGGGCCAGCGCATCGGCAAGGTGAAATGTCAGCACGCGGTGCTCGCCGACTGTCTGCACCGATTGCAGCGTGCCAACGCCGTCCACATGGCCGCTGACCATATGCCCGCCCAGCGCATCGCCCATGCGAAGCGCCGGCTCCAGATTCACTGCATCGCCCGCCACAGCATCGCCGAATGTGGTCAGCCTCAGCGTCTCGGCCGACAGCGTGGCGGCAAATGCATCGGGCGCGATAAATTCGGTGATGGTCAGGCAGCAGCCGTTGCAGGCTACGGAGTCGCCCACATGCCAATCCTGCATTGCCAATGCGGTTGAGAAGATCATGTGGGTCTGGTCGGGTTCCGGGCGAATCGCCCGGATCACGCCGACATCCTGAATAATTCCGGTAAACATTGCGCGAACACTACCTGTTACGATCAGCAACATAAATAACAGGTACCTGTGTGTTGGTCATCAACAGGTTAAGTGATTATTTCAACAAAGAAAATCTGGCCACGAATGACACGAATCAACACGAATTAAAAGGCAATATGCAGAAGCCGACTTGGAGGTTTTATCATCAGTGTGAATTCGTGAAATCAGTGGCTGGGGTTATTATATTTTCATATTCTTGAATAAAATATCGCACAATGCCGCCCGCTGTGGATAATCCGAGCGATGCAACGGGCGCTCCATATTCTGAAATCGACCTTCGGTTACGATTCTTTCCGCCACCATCAGGCCGAAATCATCGAAGCGCTGATCAATGGTCAGGATGTGTTGACCCTGATGCCGACCGGCGGCGGCAAATCGATCTGCTTTCAGATCCCCGCCCTGATTCGCCATGGCGCCGCCATTGTCATCTCGCCGCTGATTGCGCTGATGCAGGATCAGGTGGATGCGCTCAATCAGCTCGGCATCCGCGCTGCATTTCTCAACTCCACCCTGCATCCGGAAGAACAACAACTGGTCGAGCAGGAACTGCTGGCCGGCGCCATCGATCTGCTCTACATGGCTCCGGAGCGGCTGTTGACCGAATCGATGCTGCGGCTGCTGGAGCAGGCCGATATCGCCCTGTTCGCCATCGACGAGGCCCACTGCGTATCGCAATGGGGCCACGATTTTCGCAAGGAATATCAGCAATTATCCATGCTGCACACGCGTTTTCCGAACGTGCCTCGCATCGCCCTGACAGCCACCGCAGATGCGCGCACCCGCGATGAGATTATCGAACAGTTATCGCTTCAACAGGCGCGCGTCTTTATCAACAGCTTTGATCGCCCCAACATCCATTACGCCATCGCCGAATCGGGCAACAGCCGTGAGGCGCTATGGCGTTTCCTGACCGAGAACCACCCCGACGACGCCGGCATTGTCTACTGTTTAAGCCGCAAGAGCGTTGAAGCCACCGCAGCATGGCTGCAGAAAAAAGGCCGCACCGCCCTACCCTACCATGCCGGCCTCGATCAGCATCTGCGGGCGCGCAACCAGCAACGCTTTCTGCGCGAGGAGGGGGTGATCATCGTCGCCACCATCGCCTTCGGCATGGGCATCGATAAACCCGATGTGCGTTTTGTGGCCCACATGAATCTACCCAAAAATATCGAATCCTACTATCAGGAGACCGGTCGCGCCGGTCGCGACGGATTGCCATCGAATGCATGGATGTCGTATGGATTGAAGGATGTGATCAATTTGCGGCTGTTTACCGAAAACAGCGACGCATCGGATGAGTTCAAGCGCGCCATGTTGCAGAAAACCGATGCCATGCTGGGACTGTGCGAGCTCACCTCCTGCCGCCGTCAGGCGCTGCTGGCCTATTTCGGCGAAGTGATGGAACAGCCTTGCGGCAACTGCGATAACTGCCTGAATCCGCCCGAAACATGGGATGCCACCATCGCCGCCCAGAAAGCGCTCTCCTGCATCTACCGCACCCGCGAACGCTTCGGAGCGCAATACATCATCGCCATCCTCACAGGCAAGGATGACGAACGCATCCGGCGCAACCACCACGACCAACTCTCCACCTTCAATATCGGCGGCGAGCACAGCAGCGCGGAGTGGCGCGGCATCTTCCGCCAACTCATCGCCCACGGCTATCTGGCCACCGACACGGAGGGCTACGGCGTGCTCAAACTGACGCAAAAAGCGTGGCCGTTATTAAAGCGCAGCGAAACGCCGCAGACAGTGATGCTGAGAAAATTGCGCAGACCTGCAAAAGCGCAGAAAAAACGATCTGCCGCAGCCTCCTCTGCGCTACCGGAAGCGCTATCGCCCGCAGATCAGGCGCTGTTTGAAACACTGCGCGCACTGCGCAGCAAGTTGGCCAAGGCGCAGAACGTGCCTCCCTATGTCATCTTCCCGGACAAAACGCTCACCGAAATGGCCATGCTCAAACCGACCAGCAACAGCCAGATGCTGGATATCTCCGGCGTGGGAGAAACCAAACTGTCACGCTATGGCGACGCCTTTCTGGAGGCCGTAGGGGCGGCAGCAGACAAGAATCACTAGCCAGGAAATTGTCTTCGTCCCCCTGCTATCCACTGCCGAAAGCGTTTATCCACTTCATCCACGAAACAGACCATTCACTGCATCTATGACTTTAATATAACTATGTAACTATTTATAAATTATAGATA
>JALUYG010000358.1 GCA_027013105.1 Mariprofundus sp. | reverse complement strand
GCCGTCTGGGCGGGCAGCTACGGCAGTCGTCATGTGCACTGGCGCGGACGCAGATTTGCCGTGCGCCGTGATGGCTGCATGTGGGAAATGGGCGAAGAGCACTTTTCATGAATGGAATGATGAACGGTGCAATTCACAGCCTGAGTGATGGAAGCATGAGCGCAGCCGGCTGGGCGGGCCTGCTGCTGGGTGCGGCCGCCCTGCTCTATCTGACCGGCGCGCTCGTTTCCACATTCATCTGGACAAGAAAAAAACCGGCCCACGAACCCGATTCGGAGAGCATCAAACCGTTCAGCATACTCAAACCGCTGGCCGGTCTGGAGCCGGAACTGTATGAAAACCTGCGTTCGTTCTGCACCCAGGATTATCCGGAATATCAGGTTATTTTCGGCGCGCAGGCGGCGAATGACCCGGCCCTGGAGCTGGCGCGTCGGCTGCAAAACGAATTTCCGCAACTGGATATCAAGGTGGTCAGCGGCGATCACATCAACTGCATCAACCGCAAAATTGCCAACCTCGCCCATATGGCGAAATTCGCCAGCCATGAATATCTGGTCGCCTCCGACAGCAGCACCCGCGTCGCGTCGCACTATCTCAAAGAACTGGCCGCTCACCTGGCCGATCCCGGGGTCGGCGTGGTCACTTGCCTCTATTGGGGCAGGCCGACCGGCGACTTCTTTTCCCGACTCGGCGCGCTCTATATGAACGAGTGGTTCACCCCCTCGATTCTGTTCGGCTGGCTGCTCGGACTCAGGGATTTCGGTTTCGGCTCCACCCTCGCCCTGCGCCGCAGTGCGCTGGACGCCATCGGCGGCTTTGCAGCGCTGAAAGATCAGCTGGCCGATGATTATATGCTGGCGCAGTTGCTGCGCGAACAGGGCTTGCGAACCGTGCTGTCCCGTTATCTGGTGCAAACGACCGTGCATGAAACGTCCTATTCGAGCCTCTGGCAGCATGAACTGCGCTGGGTGCGCGCCGTCTGCATTCTGCAGCCGATTGGCCACGCTCTGTCGCTGATCACCCACACCGTGCCGATGACGCTGCTGGCGGCGCTGCTGGCCTGGGATCAGAGCTGGAACTGGATGATGCCGTGCGCCGCCGTGGCCCTGCGCCTGATGATGCACATGGTGGCATCGCGCGCTTCGGGCCTGCGCTGCACCCCGTTTATGCTGCTCTTGCCGCTGCGCGAGGCGACCAGCTTCGCCGTCTGGCTGGGCAGTTATTTTGGCCGCCATGTGCACTGGCGCGGACGCACTTTCGCGGTGCATGCGAATGGAAATATGGAGGAAGTTGGATGACTGATCCTTTGATGAAAGAGGGTTTAAGCACAGATGGTTCGGTAGCAGGCGGCGTCATGAAGACGCTGTTTTTGCAACCGCCGTCGTTCGACGGCTTCGATGGCGGCGCCGGAGCGCGTTATCAGGCGCGGCGTGAGATTCGCTCATTCTGGTACCCGACCTGGCTGGCGCAACCGGCCGCCATGGTGCCGGGCAGCCGGCTGATTGATGCGCCGCCGGCCGGATACAGTCTGCAACAGGTGCTGGAGATGGCGCAGGGTTATGAGCTGGCCGTGCTGCATACCAGCGAGCCGTCGTTCGCCTCCGATGTGAAGGTGGCCGAAGCGCTGAAAACGGCCGTGCCGGGACTCATGCTCGGATTTATCGGCGCCAAGGCGGCGGTGTCGCCCGATGCGGTGTTAAACGCTTCCGATGCCATCGACTTCGCCGCCCGCGAAGAGTTCGACTACACCATCAAGGAACTGGCCGAACGCGCCCCGCTTGAATCGATCACCGGTCTGAGCTACAAGGATGAACAGGGGAAAATCATCCATAACCCGCCCAGAGCCGTGCTGGAAAATA
Organism: Mariprofundus sp.; assembly: GCA_027013105.1. Lineage (GTDB taxonomy): Bacteria > Pseudomonadota > Zetaproteobacteria > Mariprofundales > Mariprofundaceae > Mariprofundus. Next base: position 4,223 of record JALUYG010000358.1, on the reverse strand, counting down.
TGGACGAACTGCCCTTTGTCAGCAGCGTCTACAAACGCGATCTGCATATCGAGGACTACTTTATCGGCTATCTGCAACACCCCTATGTATCATTTTACACCGGGCGCGGCTGCCATTCGCGCTGCACATTCTGTCTGTGGCCGCAAACTGTCGGCGGCCACCGCTATCGCACCCGCAGCGTCGAGAACGTGCTGGCCGAAGTGCGCCAGATCAAACGCGATTTTCCACAGGTCAAAGAGATATTCTTCGATGATGACACCTTCACCGATGATGGCCCGCGCGCCATCGCCATTGCCAAAGGGTTGGGTGAAATCGGCATCACCTGGAGCTGCAACGCCAAGGCCAATGTGCCCTATGACACGCTCAAGGCGATGAAAGAGGGAGGCTTGCGGCTGTTGTTGGTGGGCTACGAATCGGGCAACCAGCAGATTCTCAACAACATCAAAAAAGGCATGCGGCTGGATATCGCCCGCCGTTTCACCAAAGATTGCCACAAGCTCGGCATCACCATCCACGGCACCTTCATCCTCGGCCTGCCCGGTGAAACCAAAGAGACCATTGAAGAGACCATTCGCTTCGCCTGCGACATCAATCCGCACACCATGCAGGTGTCGCTGGCCGCGCCCTACCCCGGCACCGAGCTCTATGATCAGGCAGTAAAGGAAGGCTGGCTCAAGCCGGAAGATGACACCCTGATCAATGACGACACCGGCACCCAGCAGAGCGTGTTGAGTTATCCGCATCTGGATCACACCCTGATCTTCGATTCAGCCGACGCCTTCTACAAACGTTTCTATTTCCGCGCCGGCAAAATTGCCGAAATGATCGGCGAAATGGGACGCTCGCCCTGGATGATCCCCCGCCGCCTGCGCGAAGGCCTCGAGTTCATGCGCTATCTCGGGCAGCACTGATGTGATGACTTTTTGCAAAGTCATCAGAGCGCCCATCAATGGGCGCGTAAATCAACGAATGGCATAGCAAATTTGTCAATTTATCTAAACCTTTGGTATTCAACTCACCCTGGAGGTGCGGCTTTAGCCGCGCATGAGAGTCAGCTGTTTGCGCAACTGAAGTCACACCTCCGTCAGTTTTCTTATGATTATCGTATCGAGTTGAATAGTTATAACCTTTAAAAGGACAACTAACATCATGAAACAGACAGCAATCAGATGAGAGACGCGTATGTGCGGCATATCGGCGCGGTGGCGGATTTTTGTTACCGGCGCGCATGGCTGACGTTGGTCTGCGCGCTGCTGATCAGCGCGGCCTGCGTCGGATATGGCTGGACGCATATGGCCATCAGCACCGATGCCAATGCGCTGTTGTCAGACAAATTGCCGTTCACCCGGAGCCAGCAGAAACTGACACAGGCCTTTCCCGACAGCACGGATGCGATTGTCTTGATTCTCGATGGCGACTCATCGGATATTGCCGATGACGCCGCCGCCAGACTGGAAGACTGGCTAAAGCAGCATCCCGACACGATCGAACATATTTATTCGCCGGCTACGGATCGTTTTTTCCTCAAAAACGGTCTGCTGTATATGGATCTGGATGAACTGGATGATCTGACGGCGCGATTAACCCGCATGCAGCCTGTGCTGGGCAACCTGGCCAAACACCCCACCCTGCCCGGCCTGAGCAAGCTGATCGGAGAAGCGTTGGATGAGGGCGAAGCTGCCAGCGATAACAAGGCGGCGCTGGCGAGGCTGTTTGATGCTGTCGGCCATGCTGTCGATGCGGCGAAACAGGGGCATGCTTTTATCTTCCCGTGGCATGAGGTGATGACCGGCAATTCTTCAGCCGAGACGCGTCGCCGCATTATCGAGATCGCACCGCACATGAACGAGGATGATATTCAACCGGCGGAACAGGCCATTGACCTGATCAACCGGGGCGTTCATGCGCTGGGGCTGGATGCTGACCATGGCGTTCGTCTGCGCATGACCGGAGAAGCCGTACTCGATTATGAGCAGCTGCAAGGCGCCATGCGCGCCTCCGGCCTGGCAACGGGGCTGGCCGCCGTGCTAATTCTGCTGTTGCTGTTTGTGGCGCTGAAAGATGCGCGGCTGGTGTTTGCCGTCACCCTGACGCTGACCATGAGCCTGCTATGGACGGGCGCATTCGCCCTGTTCGCCACCTCGCCGCTCAATCTGATTTCCATCTCATTCGCCGTATTGTTCATCGGCATGGGGGTCGATTTCGGCATCCAGTTCTCGGTTCGCTGTCTGCACGAACTGGCCGACGGCGTTTTGCCCGCCCATGTGATCCGCCGCACGGCGCACGGGCTGGGCGCAGCACTCGGCCTGTCGGCGCTGGCGGCGGCGGCCAGCTTTTTCTCATTTATCCCGACCGACTACAACGGTCTGGCCGATCTCGGCGTCATTGCCGGCACCGGCATGTTCATTGCGCTGGCCGCCACCTTCACCGTGCTGCCGGCGCTGATGCGACTGATGCGGCGACCGGGCATTGGCGCACCCGCAACCGCCCCATCCACAGCTTTGCCGGCAACAAAACCCGCTCACAGCAGTATGGCGACATGGATTTCCTCCCATGCCAGAGCCATCACCGGCGCTGCCGTGGCGCTGATATTGATCAGCCTTGCCCCGACCTTACTTCTTCAATTCGATTTTAATCCATTGCACCTGCTGGATGAGCGCAATCCGGCCTTTCAGGCATTCCAGTCGCTGGCAAAAGAGTCGAAAGCGTCGCCCTACGCCGTTGACATCATCCGCGATGATCTTGCCACAGCGGATCGACTGGCTGCAAAAATCGACAAACAGGACAGCGTCGCCCGCACATTGACCCTCTCCAACCTGATTCCCGACCGGCAGCAGGAGAAGCTGGACCTGCTGGCTGATCTGGCCATGGTGATGCCGCCATTCACCCTGCAGGTCAGAGATGCGCCCCCATCCCCGCCAAAAAAAATCACTGCAGCGCTCAAAGCACTGCAACAGAAGCTGCTGAGCTATTCTCAGCAGTCTGACAATAGCGCTTTAACGCCGCATGCCGCTGCGCTTGCCGAACAACTTGCCGATTTTCTGCGCCACAATGGCAACAACGCCACAGCGCTGCGCAGGCTCGATCACAACATCACAGCAGGCCTTAGCAGGCGCATTCGCATGCTGGCCACGGCGCTGGATGCGGAGAAGATCACCCCGACATCGCTACCCGAATCGTTAAAAAAGCGTTTTCTCAACGGCAACGGAGTGGCGCACATTCAGGTGTTTTCCAGACTTGATCTGGATCAGCCGGGCAACATGCAGCGCTTCGTGCATCAGATTCAGACGCTGGCCCCGGATGCCGCCGGCGATCCTGTGATGATGGTGGAAGGCGGAGCAGTTGTCGCGCAAGCATTCCGGCAAGCCTCGTTGCTGGCTTTCGGCTTTGTCTCCATGCTGCTCATGCTCAGCCTCGGCAGCCTGCGGGATAGTCTGGGCGTGTTAATCCCCCTGCTGCTCGCCGCCCTGCTCACCGCAGCCGCCATACAAATCAACGGATTAACGCTCAATCTGGCCAATATTATTGTGCTGCCGCTGCTGGCCGGTTTGGCCGTCTCCTACGGCATCTATCTGGCGCTCGGCCAGCGTGAAGCCGGTTTAAACGGTCTGTTCCAGAGCGCCACGCCGCGCGCCGTGCTGTTCAGCGCCCTGACCACCCTCTGCTCTTTCGGCAGCATGGCGATCTCGGGCGATGCCGCCATGATGATGTTGGGCAAAACCCTTACCATCGCCCTGCTCGCGGTGCTGCTCTGCGTTCTGATCGTCCAGCCGGCGCTCATTTGCCTGATCAGTCATAAACCGGAAACGCAGCGCTGTGCAGAGTAAAAACGCCATGAAAAACAATGGCACCGTTTACCAGCCGCCGGCGCATACTGGCCTGGAAATCCTGTGGGTCGATGCGCATCTGCTGGTGGTGCAGAAACCGGCCGGCTTGCTATCGGTTCCGGGCAGAGGCCCGGAAAAACAGGATTGTTTGCTGAATCGATGCCAGGCCAAAACCGGACCTCTGTTTGTCGCCCACCGGCTGGATATGTCCACATCCGGCATCATCATCTTTGCGCGCAACAAGGCTGCGCAGCGCCACCTCAACCGTCAGTTCGCCGACAGGCAGATCGATAAAACCTATACAGCCGTCGTTGACGGCAGCATGGAAAATGACTGCGGCAGCATCGATGCGCCCATCATGCCGGACTGGCCCAATCGCCCCATGCAGAAAATCGA
>JALUYG010000357.1 GCA_027013105.1 Mariprofundus sp. | reverse complement strand
CACTTCACTCCACAACCGCTGACAGCCGTCTGGCAGGCGCCGATCTGTTCGACCTGGACGTTATTAAGAAATATGACAAGGCCGGGCCGCGCTACACATCTTACCCGACTGCGCCGATGTTTCATGCCGGCATTGGCGCCGATGATTACGCCGCCACCTTAAAACGGGTGGCAGGCGACGATGCGCCGCTATCGCTCTATATTCATATCCCCTTCTGCAATACCGTCTGCTACTACTGCGGCTGCAACAAGATTGTCACCAAACAGTATCACCGCGCCGCGCCCTATCTGGAACTGCTGTTGCAGGAGATCGACAAGGTGGCCGATACTCTGCAAGGCGCGAACGGCGAAGCTTGCAAGCGCCCTGTCACCCAGCTGCATTTCGGCGGCGGCACGCCGACATTCATGAGCAACGATCAGATGCGGACGATCATGGATAAGCTGCGCCAGCGTTTTCACTTTGTCGCCAAAGATGAGGGCGAATTCAGCATTGAGATCGATCCGCGTGAATGCGATGAAAATACGGTGCGCGTGCTCGAAGAGATCGGCCTGAACCGCATGAGCATGGGCGTGCAGGATTTTGATCCGATTGTGCAAAAAGCGGTCAACCGCATCCAGAGCAAGGAAGAGACCTTGCGCGTATTGAACGAGGCGCGTCAGCACGGCTTCGAGTCGATGAATATTGATCTGATGTACGGCTTGCCGCATCAGACGGTGGACACCTTTAATGCGACGCTGGATACGATCATCGAATTCAGCCCGGATCGCATCGCCCTGTTTAACTACGCTCATCTGCCGCACATGTTTATGCCACAGCGCCGCATTGATGAAGCCGCCCTGCCCTCGCCGCAGGAAAAACTCAATATTCTTGAGCACAGTATCAATAAGCTGCTGGATGCCGGTTATGTCTTTATCGGCATGGATCACTTCGCCAAACCGGATGACGAACTGACCATCGCCCAGCAGCAAGGCAAGCTCTACCGCAACTTCCAGGGCTACAGCACGCAGGCGGACTGTGACCTGATCGGTCTCGGCGTCACCTCGATCGGTTATGTCGGCGGTGGTTTCTTCCAGAATCGTAAAGAGATGGACGCCTACGCCGAATCGGTGCAGGCCGGTGAATTCCCCGTGTTCCGGGGCTACATTCTGTCGGATGAGGATCACCTGCGCCGGCAGGTGATTATGCGTCTGATGTGTGATTTTTCGCTGAATTACAGTCAATTTGAAGCCGATTACGGCATTGTGTTCAGAGAGCATTTCGCCGACGGACTGGCAGATTTGCAGGAGATGCAAAATGACGGACTGGTTGAGTTGCGGAATGACGGCCTGACCGTACTGCCGGCAGGCCGGCTATTGATTCGTAATATTGCCATGGTGTTCGACGCCTACTTGCAGAAGAAAAAAGAGAGCGCAAATTTCTCGAAGGTAATTTAATGATTGTAAAAGGTATGGTTTGGGCAACACTGCTGATTTTGGCTATGCCGATAATGGTGATTGCCGGAACCGATCATGCGCAGGCAAAAACTGCCCATGGCGCAAATCACAAAGCCGCCAAACACCATGTCAAACAACACAAAGCACCTGAGGTCATACTCAAAAACAGCACGCAAAAACTGAGTTACGCCTTCGGCATGCAGGTGGGGGAATCTCTCAGACAGGGTCAGATGAAAATTGACATGGATCGCTTCCTGCTCGGTTTTCAGGACACCATGGCCGGCAAAAAAACGCTGCTGTCCACCAGAAAGGCCAAAAAATTCCGCGACCGTTTCTATGCCAGAAAACGCCAGCTGCTGGCGGAAAAGAACCTCAAACAAGCCAGATCATTTTTGCGCGCCAACAGATCAAAAAAAGGTGTCAAAGTCACTTCGAGCGGTTTGCAGTACCTGCTGCTACGAAAAGGCTATGGCGCGCATCCTGACGATTCCAGTATTGTGCGCGTACAATACAGCGGCCGCCTGACCGGTGGCCGCGAATTTTACAGCACCTATAAAAAGGGACGCTCTGTCGTGCTGCCCGTCAAAGGCGTGATTCGGGGGCTGGGCGAAGCCTTTACCCTGATGACCATCGGCAGCCGTTACCGTTTCTTCATTCCGCCCGAACTGGCCTATGGCGACCATGGCTCGGCAAAAAAGATCGAGCCCAATGTCGCACTGATTTATGATGTAGAGCTGCTGGCCATTGAAAGCCCGAAATTCTGACAATTGATGACGCCGTAAAAAGTCATCATCATTAATTCAGCGATGCGCCATCAAAACCTGAATCTTCGCTGTCCAGTTCATCGTCTCCGAAATCATCCTGAAACTGATCTTCGGGCGGATTGCCGTCATAAATCAGGAAGGTGCGGTGCTGCACCCACGCCTCACGCGTGAAGACATAGGGATCGAGAGCCGATTCGTTGACGAATCGAATCGCATTGGATGCACGACTGCGCAGATCAATCGCTGCCAGTATGGAAATGGGAATCGAGGCCGCCGGATTAAGGAATACGCCGGCCCAGAAAACCCCGCTGGTCGCCGTGCTGAAGGCCAGCCCCGGCGCGTCACGCGCCGTGTTGGGGCCGTAAACCGGGAAAACCAGGTAGGCCCCCTGCCCGACACCCCAAACGCCGAGCGTCTGGCCAAAGTCCTCCTGATGTTTTTCCAGCCCCATCGGCGTCGCCGGATCAAACAGGCCGGCAACCCCAATCGTACTGTTGACAGTAAAGCGCCCGACATCGGAAACGCCTTGCGCCCCCTTGCCCTGCAGAAAATCGTTCAGAATCGTATCCATATAGAGGGCGTTATCGAAGAAATTGGACACCATAACACGCCCCTGTTTGGGCATGATCGCCGTATATCCTTGCGATAACGGCTTGAGTAGCAGGCGGTCTAGCTTGTCGTTGAACCAATAACTACCCCGGTTCACTTTCTCAATGGGATCATAGGTCGGCGCTCCCGGAGCGCGGTGACCGCCGCAACCGGCCAGAGCAGTGAGAAGCAGGAAAACCATTAGAAATGAGACGCTGCGCATGGAACGGGAACGGGTCGAACTGGAAATAGATTGCATGACACCTCCCTCCACCAGCCCTAGACATCAGGCATTTAGACGCTGCGGGACGTTCAATGATTACATATCACGGCGATTTTAGCAATCACTGTTTGATCGCGTGTTTGATCGAGAACTGATCGGACGAAATGACCTCGCAAGACATTCACCTTCTGCGGGCGATACATCGTCCATATTCAACTGCCAGCCGGCCCGGATGGCGCGGTCGATATCAGCAGGAAAATCGACGTCGAAAGAGGCGTCAAGCAGGCTGAATGTCAGCTGCTGGCGGCGAATATTCGCCAATGTCTGACTCAGCACATGGGTGGATGACCATGCCACGCCGTCGAACAGCGACAGCGTACGATTCATGCCGATCAGATCGTAACCGCCATCTTCGACCGGGCCGAGCACAATATCGGCATTTTTCAATGCATCTGTCGCCGCCAACAGGCGAGCATCCGGCATATGCGGCGAATCTGTGCCCAATAACAGCACCGCCGCCGCACCGCTATGCATGGCGCGTTCGATCTGGCGCTGCATCCGCACCCCAAGATCGCCTTCGCCCTGACTGACGACAGGTAGTGCGAAGGGTTGGAAAAACGGATGTTGCGCATCATCGGCGGCGATCACCACATCATTGAACAGGCGCCCTGCCCGTTGAATCACAGTCGTCGCCATCGCTGCATGCAGCGTTGCTGCTTCATTGGCCGTATATCGACTCATCAGGCGCGTTTTGACGCTGCCGGCCACCGGCGCCTTGCACATGATCACCACCTGAATCGCATGACACTTCATCAGCGCGCATCCCTGTAGATCCGCGCCAGTTTCTCAGGCGCAACGCCGAGCCAGTAAAGCAGGCGCAACTTCCACATCAACAGGATGGTGTGCACCACTCCGTGCTGTTGCCAACGGCGACTGCTGGTGGTCACCTTGTCGTGTAAACAGAGCACCCGACCGCGCCGCTTCAACCGTTTTGAAAACTCAATATCTTCCATGAGCGGCTGATCGGCAAAACCACCCATTTGCTCAAACACGGAACGTCGTACAAACAGGCACTGATCTCCGGTACTGATTTTTGACAGGCGCGAACGAAGATTGATCAAAAAAGCGATCATCCGAAACACGGGGCTATTGCCTGAGAGTCGCACATCGAAACGACCTCCCACAGCTCCGGCATCGCGCATGGCTTCCCGCAATTGTGAGATATGGCTTGAATCGATCATAGTATCTGCATGAATAAAAAGCAGAATATCACTATCGCAGACTTCAGCGCCGGCATTCATCTGTCGCGCCCTGCCGGGTTTTGATGCGATCCGGCGCAGGCCGGATTCGGCCAGTATCTCGGCCGTTGCATCGCTGGAGCCGCCGTCAACGATGATCAGTTCATCACACTCCAGTTGTTGCATCTGCCCGATCAGCGAAGGCAGCAGGCGCGCCTCATTGCGTACCGGCACAATCACGGCCACGCTCGCTTCAACCACCCTCAACCATCAACGCGCAGGGGCACCCAGCCACTGCCGGGTTGGCGGAAGTTGGTCACCTGCCCGCGCCAGACACGTCCGGCCAGCGCAATCAGCGTTTCGCCGTGCATGTAGAGGCGGATGTCCAGTTTCATGCGCCCGCCCCCGATATCGATTTCGGAGGGCGGCACCAGTTGCTGCATGATGGTGTCCGCCACATCCAGCCCGTCAAAACGTTTGCGGCTCATGGATTTTCCCAGTAGTACCCCTTTGCCGCCGTGACGCGCAGCCGGTTTGAACACCCACTGCCTGCGTTCCGACCATGCTTGTGAGAGATCGACATCTTGCATACGACGTGTGATCGGCGTGACCGCGCGAATCAGTGTCACACGCTCCTGATCGATGCAGGCGTCCAGCAGACCATCACGCCACCAGTCCACCATGCGGGTTTTATCGCCAACCAGAGCGTAACTGCGCGGATGCGGATTCAGCACCACCTGCTGCTGTTCATAAGCGCGCCGGATATGCGCCACATCGGCGCCTTCGAGATAAAAATCGGTATGACGATTATAGATGGCATCGATATGCGCGCCGTCGCAACTCAGACCATGCGCATCGGCTTGCAAATCCTCCGGGCTGACCACCATCACGCGGCGACCGCGACTGCCGAGCAGCTGCGCATAGGCCTGCATCTCGGGATACATGAACTGGCGGGTGACATCTTCATCCATAATGGCGATTGTCTTCCAGTCGCTATGAAACATATCAACCAGACGCTGCTCCAGGCTGCCATGCAGTTCGGGGATCTCCGTTTGCGGCAGCCAGCGGTCATCGCCGATATAGAGGCCGCCGGCATTGTTGTTGATCTCAATCAGCTTCGGCCCTTCGCTGGTGAGGTGAAAATCAAAACCCATCAGCACGCTCGGCCATGCGGTGGCGATGCGCGCCGTCTCCGGCAAGGCGTCGGCCAAAGCCGACAGGTAGGCGGGGTTATCTTTTAGCTGAATGACCGTGCGCGAGAAGCGCAACATGGTTTCAAATTCCGCAGGGGAGATGCAAACGGGGGTTTCAGTGGCAAGAGAAGTGGTCATGGCCCAATACTAACGGAAATTCGATCGCTTTGCCCTACTACACCACCATCATCGACAATACGAGGAACTCAACAATACAAGGAGCTATCCTGAGCGCATGGGCTCTGCCACAATGCGACGCATGAACAGCGATAAACCACAACTTCCGGCCATGACGCTCGACGAACTTCAAACATTGGTAATCACATGGAAACAGCCTAAATTCAGAGCCAGACAGATTCTCGACTGGCGCAACAAGGGCATCCTGAGTCCCGATGCGATGAAAAACATCCCCGCCGAGCTGCGCCAGACGCTCAATGATCAGATCATTTGTGAGCCGTTAAAACTGATTCGGCGTGAATGCTCGACCGACGGCACACGCAAATATGTTTTTGCGCTCACCGGCCTGCACACTGCCGGCAAGATGATTGAATCGGTGTTTATCCCGGAAGAGAAACGCGGCACGGTGTGCATTTCATCGCAGGTTGGTTGCGTGCTCGATTGTCCATTCTGCCATACCGGCACGCAGGGCTTTGAAGCCAACCTGACGGCAGGTGAAAT
>JALUYG010000356.1 GCA_027013105.1 Mariprofundus sp. | reverse complement strand
CGTCGATACGGTTGCATGTGAAACTCCTTACAGGAAAAACGAGGTTAGAATATAATCGATAATCAGCACCGTGACAGAAGCCGCCACCACGGCCTGCGTGGTGGCGCGCGCCACCCCCTCCGTGGTCGGCTCCGAACGGTAACCCATATAGGTGCAGATCATGCCGATCAGAAAGCCGAATGCGACCGCCTTGACCCAGCCGCCATAGAGATCGTGCATGGTGATTTTGGCGATCAGTTCGGCCATATAGGCGCCGGGGTTCACGCCGAGCAGCTCCACCCCGACAATATAGCCGGAACCGATGCCGATGACGTCAAACAGGGAGACCAGCAGCGGCACCGCCAGCGTCACCGCCACAATGCGTGGCAGCAGAATGCGCTGTTTGGGGTTGACAGCCATCATCTCCAGCGCATCGGTCTGCTCGGTGACGCGCATAATGCCGATTTCGGCGGTAATGCTGGAGCCGGCGCGCCCGATAATCATAAATGCGCCCAGTACCGGCCCGAGCTCGCGAATAATGGACATGCCGACACCGGCCCCCAGCAGCGACTCCGAGCCGAATTTGGCCAGCGTATAGTAGCCCTGCAGCGCCAGCACCATGCCGGTGAAGGCGCCGGTGATAACAATAATCACCAGCGAACCGACGCCCAGCGCATGCATCTGCAGCACAAAGTGCTTGCCTTGCCACGGTTTTTTGAAAATCAGGCCGAGCGCATTCAGCCCCAGTATCGCGCCATCGCCCAGCTGCTCAATGCCGCGCAGGGCGAGGCGACCCAGACGCCCGAAAAAAATTGCGGCGGCCGATTGTCTGACAGTGATATCACTCATATATCATCTCCCATCAAGCCTCATGATGCGAAGCGCACTGTGCCGGGTCTGTGCGTCAGATCATCAATATAGGATGTGGTGCTGCGGGAAAAGGGGATCGGCCCGTCGGGACGCCCTTCGAGAAACTGCTGCACGCGCGCATCATCGCTCGCGCGAATCGCATCCGGCGCGCCCTCGGCGATAATGCGCCCCTGCCAGAGCAGGATCACATGATCGGCAATGGACAGGCCGGCCTGCACATCGTGGGTGACCACGATCGATGTCATGCGGTTTTTGCGCGCCGTATCCTGAATCAGCGTGCTGATGACGCCAGCGGAGATCGGGTCCAGCCCCGACGTCGGCTCATCGAAAAAGACGATTTTCGGATCCATGGACATGGCGCGGGCGAAAGCGACGCGCTTGGCCATGCCGCCGGAGAGCTCGGACGGCATCATCTCTTCAAAACCGCGCAAGCCCACCTGCTCCAGCTTCATCGACACCATGGTGCGGATAATCGCTTCATCCAGATCGGTGTGCTCATGCAGCGGAAAGGCGACATTGTCGTACACGTTCAATGAGTTGAGCAGCGCCGAATACTGGAACAGCATGCCCATGCTCTGACGCAGTTCGTAGAGCCGCTGATCCGCCAGCGAGCAGAGATCTTCATCGCCGTACCAGACATGGCCGGAGCTCGGTTTCTCCAGCCCGGCCAGCAGCCGTAACAGCGTGGTTTTGCCGGAACCCGAGCCGCCCATAATGGCGGTGATCTTGCCTGTAGTGATATGGATGTCGGTGGGCGACAGCGCCGCCACGTCGCCGTAAGACTTGCTCAGTTGTTCTCCGCGAATCATGCCGGCAGCCTAACACGGCAGGATGTCATTGCACGCGCAAGTGCGATGACTTTGTAAAAAGGCATCAAACGCGCCCATGGACGGGCGCGCAAATCAACGCCTTACAATTGTAAGGCGTTGATTTGTAAGGAAAGTGGAAACCGCGCTTGTCACTTTCCGTGGAGCAAAAAGGCCATGGATGGACTTTTTGGGGCATCATCAGTCATAGCGTCGGATGGTGCGAAGCGTTACATTTCGGACACTTTTTTTCAGGAGCAGGCAATGAACTTTGCAGATCGTGACGGCGTCATCTGGTTCGATGGCAAAATGGTGGAGTGGCGCGAGGCGAAAGTACATGTGCTGACGCACACGCTGCACTACGGCATGGGCGTATTTGAAGGGGTGCGCGCCTATCACGCCGATGCCGGCACGGCCATTTTTCGCCTGCAGGCGCATACCGACCGGCTGTTTCGCTCGGCCCATATCATGAACATGCCGATGGCTTTTTCCAAAGAGCAGATCAACCAGGCGCAACTGGCGGCGGTGCGTGAAAACGGGCTGGATTCCGCCTATCTGCGGCCGATGGTCTTTTACGGCTCCGAAGGCATGGGGCTCCGGGCCGATAATTTGCAGACGCATGTGATTGTGGCGGCCTGGGAGTGGGGCGCCTATCTGGGCGCAGAAGCGCTGGAAGCGGGTATTCGCATCAAAACATCCAGCCACACCCGGCACCATGTCAATATCGCCATGTGCAAGGCCAAGGCCAACGGTAACTACATCAACTCCATGCTGGCGCTCTCCGAAGTGCAGCGCGACGGTTATGACGAAGCGATGCTGCTCGATCCGCAAGGCTTTGTGGCCGAAGGCAGCGGCGAGAACATCTTTATCGTGCGCGACGGAGTGATTTATACGCCCGACTTAAGCAGTGCGCTGGACGGCATCACCCGCGCCACCGTGATTCAACTGGCAGAAGAGGCGGGCTATGAGGTGGTGGTCAAACGCATCACCCGCGATGAAGTCTATATCGCTGACGAAGCCTTTTTCACCGGCACAGCAGCGGAGGTGACGCCGATTCGCGAAGTGGACGGCCGCACCATCGGCGCAGGCCATCGCGGCCCGGTGACGACCCTGTTGCAGAAACAGTACTTCGACGTCGTCCATGGCCGCGCCGCCACCGATAAAAACTGGCTGGCCTATATTTGATCTCTTCGTAAAAAGCCCTTCCATGACCTTTTTTGCGCCCGTCCACGGGCGCAATGAGCCTAGAGCTTCGCTTATGTTGTAATCGGCCTGCGCGCGCAGGCCGATTGAATTATGTATAGTTGATCGCAATGCCCATTAGCACAATGAACACCACAATCAGCCCGAACCCCAGATAGTTCGGGCCGTGGAAGTCGCCTTCACCGCCCGGTCTTGGATTGCGATTCCAGCTGTCGCCGCTGCCATCATCATCTTCTCTGTTAACGCCCATGGTTGTGTTTCCTCGTGTCGTCCCCATCCATGTGGTGTGATTTTCTTCCTGATTGAGTTTTTATAGACCATAATCCGGATGTTGGCAATGTCGAATATGCAGAAACGACAAAGGCGACTTGCATCGCGCCCGTCGGAAACAGGTGAAATCACCGATTTATCGCGATAGCGTGCGCCGCCTTTTCACAGAGGAGATATTATGACCGTCCGCACCCGCTTCGCCCCTTCGCCAACCGGCATGCTGCATATTGGCGGCGCCCGCACGGCGCTGTTTTCATGGCTTTACGCCCGCCATCACGGCGGCCAGTTTTTGTTGCGTATTGAGGATACGGATCGTGAACGCTCTACCGATGAAGCCACGCAGGTGATACTTGATGGCTTAAACTGGCTGGGGCTGGACTGGGATGAAGCGCCGCTGTTTCAGGCTTCGCGTCAGGCCGAACATGTGCGTGCGGTGGAGCAGTTGATCGAAAAGGGGCATGCCTATCGCTGTTATTGCAGCCGGGAAGAACTCGATGGCATGCGTGAAGCGCAGCGCGCCGCCGGCAAAAAGCCGATGTACGACGGTCGCTGCCGCCATCGCGCCGATCAACCGGACGATCAGCCCTATGTGATTCGCTTCCGTTCACCCGATGAAGGTGAAACGATCGTCAATGATCTGGTGCTGGGCGAGGTCAGCTTCCCCAACGCCGAACTCGACGATCTGATCCTGCTGCGCAGCGACGGCACCCCGACCTACAACCTCGCCGTGGTCATCGATGACGCCGCCATGGGTATCACGCATGTGGTGCGCGGCTCCGACCATCTGAACAATACGCCGCGCCAGATTCAACTCTATCAGGCGCTCGGCCTGCCGATCCCGCAGTTTGCGCATATTCCACTGATTCATGGCCCCGATGGCGCCAAAATGTCCAAACGGCACGGTTCTGTCGCCATTACCGAATACCGTGAACAGGGCTATCTGCCCGAGGCTGTCACCAACTATCTGGCCCGTCTTGGCTGGTCGCATGGCGATGAAGAGGTGTTCAGCCGGGAGCAGTTGATTGCGCTGTTCGATCTGAAGCAGGTCGGCAAGGCGGCGGCCCGCTTTGACCAGCAGAAGCTGGACTGGCTGAACGGCCACTATCTGCGACAGGCGAATCCGGCCGATCTGGTCGATGAGGTAACGCGTTTACTGGCGCTGGATCTGTCCGGTGGCCCCGATCTGGCGGCGGTCATTGCATCCCTGCAGGAGCGCTCAAAAAATCTGGTCGATCTTGCCGAGGGCGCACGTTTCTTTTATCAGTCGCCGACAAACTATCAGGAAAAAGCCGTGAAAAAGAATTTCAGGGATACGACATGGCCGCTGCTGGAGCAGTTCATCGCCGGCGTGGGCGCGATGGATGCGTTTTCCGGTGAAGCCGCACATGAACTGATCAAACAGATTTGTGAAGCCGAAGGCGTCGGCATGGGCAAGCTGGCGCAACCGATTCGCATCCTGATCTCCGGCGGCCCGGTTTCCCCTCCGATTGATTTGACACTCGGTTTGCTGGGCAGAGATGAAACACTCAAGCGTCTCAAGGCAGGCATGGCTGCGCTGCGCGATTCGCGCTAACGCACTGTTTGTTTCATGTTCACGGCCAAAAATTGAGGAATTAAAAAGCGGCTCTCGCAAAGTCGCGAAGAACGCGAAGCAAAGTCTGGCTCATTTTTGAGATCAGACTTTATGTCAGGCCGGGACGCGCCTTTTTGATCTGATCATAGGCATGGGTGATCATTTTCATCTGTTCGTCGGCAAACTGCACAAAAGAGTCGGGCAGCCCCTTGGCCATGATTTTGTCCGGATGGTATTCGATGCATTTCTTGCGATAGGCCCGTTTGATCTCCTCATCCGATGCATCCGGAGTGCAGCCCAGCAGCTCATAATGATCCTGCAGCGCCTGCGCCTGGCCGAAAAGCTCTTCGGCGAACAGGTTGTAGATGGATTCGTCCAGCCCTAGCGGCGCGAGAATCTCATGCAGGATTTTATCTTCTTCCGGGTGCAGCTCGCCGTCGCTGGCCGCGACTTCAAACAGAATCCGGTAGGCGATCATGCGCATATCCCTGTTGCCGGCGTAGACCTCGCCAAACTGGGCGGCGTAATCGTAGACGGAGCTGTCATCATCCTTGGCCCGGGAAAATATTTCACCTGCGATGGCTCTGGCCCGCTCATCCAGACCAATCTGATGCATAAACGCCTTGATGGTCTGCGCCTCTTCTTCCGACACCACGCCATCGGCCTTGGCAATTTTAGCCAGCATGCCGAACAGCGCCGTAAACACGAACAGCTGCTGCGCTTCGACGCGTTGCATGAGTTTATTCTTGCCGGATGAAAACCACGAACCCAGCCCGGCGCCGATTAACGCTCCGATCGGCCCGCCAAACAGCGCGCCGATTCCGGCGCCGACCCCTACGCTTTTCCATGACATAACCTGCTCCCTCTACGTGTTTTTGATGAACTCTACCGACGCCCATTCGCCCTGTCTGTCGCGGCGAATTTCGCGTAACCCTTCGGCAATATAGGCGGCGGCGACATCATCCACCTGCTCCTCCAGCAGGCCGGACAGAATCAGCCGTTCGGACACGCAGGCTGCCAGCTCTCCGGCCATCCAGACCAGCGGCGCAGCCAGAATATTGGCCACGACCAGATCGAACCGTTGCGACGGCGGCGTATCGGCCAATTGCACCTGCAGCGTCACGTTGTTGATGGCGGCGTTGGCGATACAGGCCTCCACCGAATCCTGCTCCATATCAATCGCCAGCGCCGATGCCGCCCCCAGCTTCAGCGCCGCAATGGCCAGCAGGCCGGAACCCGCCCCCATATCGAGCAGGGTTTCCGGCCGCTGATCCGCGCAAATCCGTTCGATGGCTTCCAGACAGAGTCGCGTGGTCGGGTGCGTGCCGGTGCCGAAGGCCATGCCGGGATCGAGTACGATGTCGATGCGCCCGTCGCCCGGCGCCCTGCAGAATGACGGCCGCACCCACAGAGATTGCCCCACCGGCATGGCCC
>JALUYG010000355.1 GCA_027013105.1 Mariprofundus sp. | reverse complement strand
CGGCCGCATGCGTCGCAGCCAGTAGCATCCCCTGCAAACAAACCTCTCGCAAATATAGAACGACAATGAAGGTGGCCGCTCAGCGCCAATAAATTTGGCCGGTTTTCACATAGGCTAGTGACAGGCAGGAATCGACCAACTCCAGTTATTCAGAAGAGGTTGAATTGGTACATTCCGATCTGATGAAGTTTTATTTACCTGTGTCTAAAAATGTTTTTACTCAGGGATTAATCGGTGATTTTTCAAATAGTAAAACCTAACCATTCAAATCGAGAGAGGCGCTCGCAAGCTCGCGCTCCTCATTTTGGTCGTTAGGCGCGCAGATACTGACAAAGCTTGAATAGCATGATGCCTATGCTACTATGTCACTATGATCGTATCGTTCAGAGATCAGGCTACGGAAGACATATTCAATGGCTTCAACTCAAAGTTGGCTCGAAAAGCCTGCCCGAGAACGCTTTGGCGAGTCGCTGCAAGGAAGCTGGATCAACTCGATTCTGTTCTATTGTTGGATGAATTGAAGATTCCCCCAGGCAATAGATTAGAAAGCCTTTCTGGAAACAGGAAAGGTGAGTGCAGTATTCGCATCAATGAACAATACCGGATTTGTTTTATGTGGGGTGAAACAGGCCCATACAATGTAGAAATAACAGATTATCATTAGAGGTGAATCATGATACGTATTCCAGGCGATAGAGAGCCTACCCACCCTGGCGAAATGCTTCGGGAAGAATTTCTTGTTCCTATGAATATAAGCCAGCGCGATCTTGCTGATGCAATTCATGTGCCCTATCAGCGTGTCAATGAACTTGTAAATAAAAAAAGAGGCATTACGCCAAGCACCGCTCTGCGCTTGGCTAAATTCTTTGGTATGTCGGCTGATTTTTGGCTGAATATGCAAATGCGTTGGGAACTGTTCAAAGCAAAGAATACAGAAGAAAACGAACTGGATTCGATTCAGGATTATCAGCATGTTCAGAGAACTGTCTAACCAGTCAAATCCAGTCGGACTCGCTTCGCTCGCCGCTGATTTGGGTCGTCAAAACGAAAGCGCCTAGTCCAAAACCAGGAACTAAATTCATCGAGTGACCGAGTTTGGCCGTTCTAGGCCGGTCGTCCAACCCTTTCAACCGGCCATCGTTATTGTCGCTCTATACGCTAAAAGGATTAGCAAAATGATTCCTTGGCGCGCTTTGTGACTTTGCGAGATCATCGGTTTTCATCTCCGACTCTCGCAGAGAGGTAAACAGTGCAAAAGAAAACCTGTTTGTGATTCATGCAGGTTTAATCTGAATCGATTTAAGTTTTCGCCTGTGATTGCTTCGGTGGCCGCTTTGGCTCACTATCCCGCCTCTCGAAAAAATCCAAGATGTTCTGTCGGAGTTGATATGCCATTACGATTGATATTCGTCCTATCCCTGCTGACCGGCGTTTTTGCCTCTGCGTCAGGCGCGATTGCTGCGGATGGTAAATTGCAGGAAGTGACTTTCAAAAACGGCGCCAAACTGATTGTCGAGGAGGATCACTCCGCGCCGGTGGCGATGGTGCAGGTGTGGCTCAAGGTCGGCGGGCGAGATGAAGTGCCGGGCAAGACCGGACTGGCGCATGTGTTCGAACATATGATGTTCAAAGGCTCGAAAAAGCTGGCCGCCGGTGAATTCAGTAAACGCATTGCCGCCATGGGCGGGCGCGATAACGCCTTCACCACCACCGACTACACCGCCTTTTTCGAAACGGTGCCGGCGGCCCGCGTGGGTGAAGTGATCGGCATGGAGGCCGAGCGCTTTTCTCATCTGGCGCTGCGCGATAAAGATTACCAGAAAGAGATTCGTGTGATTATGGAAGAGCGGCGCATGCGTACCGAGGATGATCCGAACAGCCATATGTTCGAGGAGTTATCCGCCGTATCGCTACGGCTGCATCCCTACCGCAACCCGGTGATTGGCTGGATGCAGGATCTCAAAAAACTGAGTATTGAGGATGTGCGTGCTTTTTATAAGCTGCACTATGTGCCGGGCAACGCCACTGTCGTGGTGGTCGGTGATGTCGATTTCAAACAGGTGAAAAAACGCGTCGCCGCGACCTTCGGCAAGATGAAGGCGCGACCGATTGCGCCCCGTTTCAATCCGACCGAGCCTGAGCCGTTCGGCCCCAAACGCATCGAGGTCAAATTGCCGGCGCAGTTGCCGATGCTGGCCGTCACCATCCCGGTGCCGGTATGGAAACCGGGCCATAACGATATCGAAGCGGCCTCGCTGGCGCTGGCCACGCATATTCTCTCCGGCGGCCGATCCGGCCGTATGAATCGTCAACTGGTGGATGAGCAGCGGCTGGCATTCAGCGTGGGGGCCGGCTACGACGAGGCATCGATGGGGCTGGATCTCTGGTACGCCTACGGCATGCTGGGGCCGAAACAGACCACCGCCGCCTTTGAGAAGGGGCTATGGACGCTGCTGGATCAGATGGCCAAAACTCCGGTAAGCGCCAAAGAGCTGGCTGCCGCCAAGCGCAATATCACTGCAGCTGAAGTGTTTGCACAGGATTCGCTCTATCTGCGCGCCAAACGGATCGGGCATCTGGAAGTGGTCGGCATCGGCGCCAACAACCGGGACAAATGGTTGCAGGCGATTGGGCGGGTGACGCCCGCAGATATTCAACAGGCGGTGGCCCGCTGGCTCAGGCGTGATCGCTCCACCACCGGCATTCTCACTCCGGAGGCAAAATCATGAGAATTTCGATGCGTATTCGTTTCGCCATCCCGTGCATGGCTTTTGTACTGTTCATGTGTGCGGCAATAACGCCGGCGCAGGCCGTGCCGCCGATTCAGCAACAGCGCCTGCCCAATGGCATGCGCGTTTTGCTCATGGAGGCGCACAATGTGCCGATGGTCTCCATGAAACTGAGTCTGGCCGGCGGCAGTCGGTTCGATGCTGCCGGCAAAGGCGGCACAGCCAGTCTGCTGGCCGATATGATCAGCGATCATACCGCCCGCCATGCGCATCCGGTATGGGATGATCTGCTCGACGCCGATGCGATCAAGCTGGGCGCCGGCGCCGGCCGGGATGATTTCAGTCTGGGGCTGACAGTGCTGAAAGATGCGCTGAAGCCGGGGCTGGACGCCTTTTCGGAAGCGCTGTTGCAGCCCGGCTGGGATCAAAAGCGCTTCGCCATTCTCAAACACGATGCCATTTCAGCGGCCCGAAAATCGCGCGAGGAGCCCGGCGTTCGCGCCGCGCAGGCTGCGGCCGCGCTGCTGTTTGCGCACCACCCTTACGGGCACCGGCCCGGCGGCACTGTGAAGTCGTTGCAGCGCATCAAACTCGACGATCTGAAGGCGCTCTATGCGGCTCAGGTTAAACCATCCGGCGCTGTACTGGCGGTCAGCGGTGATATTACCATGGCGGAGCTGCTGCCCCTGCTCAAATCGCGATTGAAGGGCTGGCGCGGCAAGCCGGCCACAGGCCTGATGGATATCAGTCGGCCAGCCGGCGTGGCCGGCAAACAGGCGGATGTCGCACTGCCGACAACGCAGATGCTGGTGCAACTGCTGCGCCTGGGGCCGTCGCGCAGCGATGCCGATTTCTTCCCCGCCTTTGTGCTCAACCACATTCTCGGCAGCGGCGGTTTTGCTTCGCGGCTGATGCAGGAGGTGCGCGAGGATCGCGGGCTGGTTTATGGCGTCTACTCCTATTTTCAGCCGCTGGCTGCGCCCGGCCCGTTTGTGATTACGCTGCAGACCAGGGCGGATCAGGCCAAAGAGGCTGAATCGGTGGTGCGCCATGTGCTCAGCGATATGGCGGCAGGCCATATCAGCAACAAACAGCTGAAAGCTGCCACGGAGAACCTCACCGGCAGCTTCGCCCAGCGTATGGACTCCAATCGCGAGCGGGTCGGCCTGATTTCGATGATCGGTCTCTACAATCTGCCGCTGGACTATCTGAGTAGCTGGACAGCGCGGGTGCAGGCGGTGACGCTGGCGCAGGTAAAAGCGCAGGCGGCGAAATATCTCAAGCCGGAAGCTTGGAACCGCGTCCGGGTCGGGCCGAAATCTGCGCTGAACTAGCATGCGCATCACTGCCGGAAGCATGCGCGGGCGTGTGATTTCAGTGCCGAATCTGCCGGGTTTAAGGCCGACGCCGTCCAAGGTGCGGCAGGCGCTGTTCAATATTCTCGGGCCTGTGGACGGATTCCAAATGCTCGATCTGTATGCCGGTTCCGGTATCATGGCGCTGGAGGCGCTGTCGCGCGGCGCTGCAATGGCGACCTCTATCGAGCAGGATCGCCGCGCTGTCAAAGCGCTGCAGCAGAATCGGGAGAAGCTGGGGTTGTCGCAGCAAACATGGCGGATTACAGCCGCCGGCGTTGAGCGCGCCCTTTCTGCGCAGGCCGGTGAATCGTTTGATCTGATTTTTGCCGATCCACCCTATGCGCAGGGCTTTGCCGAAGCATTGCCGGCTTTGCTGGCGCAACACGGCGTCCGCTGCGGGCAACTGGTTATCGAAGAATCGTCCCGCATCCAGCCGAACTGGCCGAGCGGCTGGATATGCCGACAGTCCCGGCGCTACGGCGACACCAGCCTGCATTTTCTGACCATAAATTGACAATGATTGGATTTCTGAGTTACACTGCCATGGTGTTTCTCTGAACAACAGGAGGTTTCGATGCATATTTCACTGACCCCGCAACTTGAATCCAGAATCAAAGAAAAAGTCAACTCCGGGTTGTATAACAACTCCAGCGAAGTGGTACGGGAAGCACTGCGGTTCATGGAAGAGAATCAGGATCTGATCCAGCAGATGAAATTGAATCATTTGCGGCAGGCTGTCGCCGCTGGTGCAGCTCAGGCAGAACGAGGTGAATTCAGTCAGCGTTCGGTTCAGGATATTATCGCACAATCAAATCACACCTCATGAGTTCTGCATATCGGCTTACCCGCATTGCTGATAGTGATCTGTTTCAAATCTGGTGTGAGAGTCGTGAACAATGGGGTTCCAGACAAGCCGATAAATACTTGAATGAACTGGAGTCATGTTTCATTGAGTTGAGCCAGCACCCAAAACTAGGCAGATCCCGTCCTGAAATTAGACCGGGGTACAGGTCTATTCCCAAGAACAAGCATCTGATATTTTACCGCCAGCACTGTGGAAGCATTGAGATTATCAGAATTCTGCATCAACGTATGGAAGTGATCGAGCATTTCTAAGGACACAAAACCAATCACTTGCAGTGCTTGGTTTTGACCGGCCTTCCATGGCCGGCTAGGAAGCTCTGAATAACTCAGAGCTTCCCTAACCCATCAACCCAGTCGGGTCTGATGGTTGGCTGGCGGAGATTCCGTCTCCAGTTTCAGCTATGCGGCGTATATATATTGGCTTTGGCAGGCTTGCGCCGCTATTGTTGGCGATCTTTTTTGGAGGTTTGAAGTGACCCATATACGCATCGCAACCCGCCGATCCCCGCTGGCGCTGTGGCAGGCTGAATATATTGCCGCCGAACTGGAACGACTGGATTCGAATGTGACCACAGAACTGGTCAAAATTGTCACCAAAGGCGATAAAATCCTTGATGTGCCGCTGGCGCAGGTGGGCGGCAAGGGGCTGTTTACCAAGGAGATTGATGAGGCGTTGCTGGATGGGCGCGCCGATATCGCCGTGCATTCGATGAAAGATGTGCCGACCATGCTGCCGGCCGGCACCAGCATTCGCGCCAACCCCAAACGCGAAGATCCGCGTGACGCCATTGCCACCATCAGCGGCGGCGGTCTGGCATCGCTGCCGGTGGGCGCCACCATCGGCACATCCAGCCTACGCCGTGTGGCGCAGATTCGCGCCCGCTTTCCCTCTTTTCAGTTTACCTCCATTCGCGGCAATATCCAGACGCGACTCTCCAAGCTCGGCGCTGAGGTCGATGCGGTGATTCTGGCTGCTGCCGGGGTGCGGCGCATGGGCATGGCCGATCAGATGCACGACTTTATCGATACGGAAATGCTGTTGCCGGCGGTGGCGCAGGGCACGCTGGGCGTGCAGACGCGTGATGCCGATGATGAGATTAACGCGCTGGTCGATCAGTTGAATGACGCCGACACGGTGGATCGCACCCGCGCCGAACGCGCATTTCTGGCGCGGCTCGAAGGCGGTTGTCAGGTGCCGATTGCCGCATTCGCCACGCTGGATGGCGATCGTCTGCAGCTGAAAGGGTTGGTCGGCGCGGTCGACGGCTCCAGTTTGATTGTGCGGGAATGCGTCGGCAGTCGCGCCGATGCTGAAGCCATGGGGCGGGCGCTGGCGGATGAAGTGCTGGATGCCGGCGGCCGTGAGATTCTGGAAGCGCTCTATGC
>JALUYG010000354.1 GCA_027013105.1 Mariprofundus sp. | reverse complement strand
TCGTCAAAAAGCTTGGCTATATACCCGTTCGTTAAGGAAGCTGGAGCTTCCGAGCCGGCCATGGGTGGCCGGCGCCCTTAATTTATCAGGATTCAGGAGAAAATCATGCGCACAATCATCGCTATGTTCATCATGCTGGCAGCCATCACCGATGCACAGGCGGATACGTCCAGAAAAGTTAATTTTATGGTGTTTCAGAAAGTTCAGCACAGTTTTGAATATGACCCGATCATGTTCGGCAATTTCAGCCAGTTCATTCAGGCCATGCAAGGCGCCCGGTTACTATGGCTGTCGCATAGCAGCCAGTCCTTCAATGGCGATGTCATCAATTTGCAGCAGGATGTATTGCGTCAGCAGCAAG
The DNA here is from genome assembly GCA_027013105.1 of Mariprofundus sp. Lineage (GTDB taxonomy): Bacteria > Pseudomonadota > Zetaproteobacteria > Mariprofundales > Mariprofundaceae > Mariprofundus. The sequence continues at coordinate 5,976 of JALUYG010000354.1, read as the reverse complement.
ACAAAAGCTTCAACGATGCCGGCGTGAATTGTCAGCTCAGCTTCCGCGATCACGATGAGGAAGGCGACAATAGCTACCAGTTGAGCGGCGACTGCCAGATCCACAAAAAAGGAGTGACGCTGAAAGCGCATATTCCATTCACCGATCTGCCGGATGCCGCCAAAGGCACGAATGTCTGGATCGAACTGAATGAAGATTCGAAATCCGGCATCGCCTTTTATGCCAATGTAAGCAGATAACGGTCGCTTTCAGGCCCGGAGAGCAGTCCAGTCCGTCCCCCAGCCTTCTGGTTTGCAGTTCCATCTGCAGACCAGCTTGCAACATTTATGAATAGTCCGGGTTAAATGCCTTCGCCGTAACCGATCCTGTCGCTGCCGGCGAAAACCGGCGTGGTCAGATATTTCTCGCCGCCATCGGGGAAGATGGCGACAATCTCCCCGGGTTGACCTGCAGCAGCCAGTTTCTCGGCCACCTTCAGCGCCGCCGCCATGGCGCAGCCGCAGGATTGACCGGACAGAATCCCCTCCTCGGAGGCCAGCCGCTGGGTGAAGCGATACGCCTCATCGGTGTCGATGCCGATTTTCTCATCAAACACGCTGGTATCATAAATACCGGGAACGATGCTCGATTCGATATGTTTCAGCCCCTCGATGCCGTGAAACGGGGAATCCGGTTCTGCCGCGACAATGCAAACATCGGGATTGGCCCGCTTCAGAAAACGGCCCGTGCCGACCAGCGTGCCGGAGGTGCCAAGCGAAGCGATAAAATGGGTGACCTTGCCACCTGTATCGCGCCAGATTTCCGGGCCGGTGGACTCCTCATGAGCGCGCGGATTGGCCGGATTATTGTATTGATCCGGCTTGAAGTAGCGCTCGGGATTGTCCTGATAAATCTTGCGCGCATCCAGAATAGCGCCATCGGAGCCTTCCAGCGGATCGGAAAAGACCAGTTCGGCGCCGAAGGCGCGGCAGATGCGTTTACGCTCATCGGAAACATTGCCGGGCATCACCAGCTTGACCCGAAACCCCATCGAAGCGCCGATCATGGCCAGTGCAATGCCGGTATTGCCGCTGGTGGAGTCGAGAATTGTTTTACCCCTGCTCAGCAGCCCGCGCTTCAGTCCGTCGCGAATCATCCACAAAGCCGGACGATCCTTGACGGAGCCGCCCGGATTAAAGCGTTCGAGCTTGGCATGAATACGGATATTTTCGGGCAGATGACTGGTGATATGTTGAATCTGCGCCATGGGCGTATTGCCGATCAAATCCAGAATGGTAGTCAAAACATATCACCTTCGCGCTGTGTAATTGGAAACGCCGACTGCGCCAATATTGCCGCAACCGGGGAACAGGCCCGGCCGGTTATTGCCAGCCCCATGACTGCCCAACCGCCATCTCCGCAGATTCCGAATCATGGCAGATCATCGCCGCTTGCGCCAAGCATGCGCAATATCGCCGCTTCGGATGCATCGGCTGCTGCTCCTTCAAAAGGCCAGCATGGCGGCGAATCAGTGCGCAGAAATGCACGCAGCGCCGACGCCTGCACCCCCATGCGGCGCAAGCTGCTCAGGGTAGTGGCGTGATTGCGTTTGGCCAACCGCTCGCCTCCGCCATCCAGCAGCAGGGGATGATGGATATAGATGGGTTCCGGCAATCCAAGCAGCTGTTGCAACAGCCGCTGCACGGCAGTGGATGCAGCCAGATCTGCTCCGCGGATAATGTGCGTGATCGCCTGCGCCGCATCGTCTACCACCACCGCCAGATGATAACTCACGCCGATATCCTTGCGACCGATCACCAGATCATCATCGACCATAACCGGGTGCATCTCCCCCGACGCTTCGCGCCATATCAGCCCCTCGCCTGCCGCCTGCATGGCTTTGGCGGCATCCAGCCGCCAGGCGAAGGGCTGTTGTTGCATGCGTTGCTGCTGTTCAGCCGCCGTCAGCCTTCTGCATAGGCCGGGATAGGCCGCTACGGCATCCTCGGCGTGCGGCGCCGATGCCATGCGAGCTACCTCTGCCGCAATCTGTTTACGGGTGCAGAAACAGGGGTAAATCACGCCCATCTCCCTGAGTCGTCCAATGGCGTTCCGGTAAAGCTGCAGACGCCGGCTCTGGTAACAGATTTCACCCTGCCAATCGAATCCCAACCAACGCAGATCGTCCAGCATGGCCGTAGCGAATTCAGCCCGACAACGGGTATGATCGATATCCTCGATGCGTAGAATCAGATCGGCATGCTGCTGCTCAGCCCATGCCTGACACTGCAACGCTGAATATGCATTGCCGACATGCAGCAGCCCGGTCGGGCTGGGAGCGAAACGGGTGCGCAGCAACAACGCTTATCCTGTCTGTTTTTGCAGCGTGGCGGGAGGCAGAATCAGCGGCGAGCCATCCTGCACGCGCTCCGGCCGCATGAGCATTTTTATTTCATCGTGAGCGGCCAGTATGAAATGATCGTGCGGCACCTCAGTATGGCCGTCGCGGATGACGGTCACCGGTTGCACGCCGTGTTGAATACGGGCGTCGCCCATGCTGACGCCAACCAGCGGCGAGTTCGCATCGATCAGCATCGATTCATAAATCAGCCGTTTACGATAGGCCTGATCGTTCCAGTAGGTGAAATTGTAGGGCTTGGCGAACAGTCGGTGCGCCTGCAACTGGCGGATCAGACTGGCATGTTTATCTTCATCATGCTCCTGCAGGGTGATGTAGATTTCAGGCACGTGAAACTGCTCATGCGCCAGTCTGGCAATCAACATATTGTGATCGGAGGAGCCGGTCATGATCAGCGTGCAGCCGATCTCTTCAGCGTGGATAACCTCCCAGTATAACGGATCGAGCGCATTGCCGCACACCGCCTCATAGCCGGAGTGCTTCAGGCTGCTGATCACTTCCAGATTCAGATCGAGAAAGCGAACTTCGCGATCCTCGCCCAGCGCCCGTCCGACTTCTGCGCCGATTTGACCGCCGCCGATAATCAGCACCGAACGCTCATCGCCGCCGTCGATATCCAGCCAGCGCTTCAATGGCGCTGCAACCAGACTATAACAGAGCACGGAAACGATGATGACGATATAGGCCAGCGCCATCAACATATCGCTATCGTGATAACCGTGATCCTGCAGAATCAATGCAAACAGGGAGGTGATTGCAGCAGCCACAATGCCGCGCGGCGCCATACCGGCCAGATACAGCCGCTCCTGCGCCGCCAGCCTGCTGCCCAGCGTGGATAGCCAGACAACCATCGGCCTGACAACAACTGCCAGAATGACAAACAGCAACAGCCCCTGCCACAGGTAGTCCAGCATCACCGACAGATTCATATTGGCGGCCAGTAGCACAAACAACACCGAGATCAGCAGCATCGACAAGCTGCTTTTGAAATGTTTCAGGCGCTGAATATCGTGAACCTCCATACGTTGCAGCACCGCCCCCATCATCAGCATGGCCAGCAGCCCCGCCTGCGCGCTGACCGCATCCGCCAGCAGAAACACGCCCCAGGCGCTGGTTAGCGTCAGCACGGAGCGTATTTCAAAATCTCTGGCCCAGCGACTGGTCAACAACCAGACCAACAATCGTCCGCCGCCGAGCCCCAGCGCCATGCCCACCGCGATCTTGTAAAAAATATCCTGTGCGATGGATGTCGCATCCATGTTCAGCGTTAGCGCCAGTTGCAGAATCACGATCGCCAGAATCGCACCGATCACGTCGATCAACATCGCTTCCGCAGTCAACAGATGACTGATATTGCGGCCAAGCCGCATCTGCCGCACGATCGGCATAATCACAGTCGGCCCGCCCACAGACACCAACGCCCCCAGCAACAGCGCCGGCAACCACGCCATATCGGTGAGCAGATGCACCACGGCGCCGCCAATCAACATGCTCAACAGCGGCCCGACCAGCACCAGCCGACCGACCACCCAACCATTCTCTTTGAGCGCCTTCAGATTCAGATTCAGGCCGCCCTCAAACAGAATGATGGCCAGGCCCAGCTCGATCAGGGTGTGCAGCGCCGGCTCGATGGTTTCGACATGCAGCAGATGCAATCCGTACGGCCCCAGCGCCATGCCGGCCAGCAGCCAGAGCAAAATCGGCGGAAAGCGAAACCTGCTGGCTATCATCTGCGCCGTGGTAGCGATAATAACAGCAATAATAAAGGTTGAGGTCGGTGTAACAGCTTCTGGAATCATCGGAAATGAGCATGCCGTCAACACGATGCAACAGCAAGGTTTCTGTGCGGTCAGTCCAATAAATTGGCCAATGCGCGTCAGGGCTTTACATGCAGTTCGCCGCGATACATGCCCATCTGGCACTGGAATGTGAATGTGCCGGGTGATTCCGGCACCAGTCGGATCACCACCGGCTTGCCCAGCGGCAACTCTTTCTGCACGCCCAGTTCGGGAAAAATCACCTGGCCGGCGCAGGCGGACTCATCCTGCCGAATAAACTTCAGCGAAATCCCTTTGCCTGCCACCGCCTCGATCCGGGCAGGTTCATAAATGCCGTCTTTAACCTGAATGTCGATAATCTGGCCGGGTGCAGCGGCGACCGCAGTGACCGGCCGATAGAGCCAGAACCACCAGATAATCAATCCGATCAGCAACAGCCCTGCAATATTCACCAACAGCATCACGCGCCTCCCGGCTTGAACAGACGCAGACGATTGGCGTTGGTCACCACCGTCACTGAAGACATGGCCATGGCCGCGCCAGCCAGCACCGGACTCAGCATCATCCCCATCAGCGGATACAGCAACCCGGCAGCCACCGGAATGCCCAGTGAATTATAGACAAAGGCGCCGAACAGATTCTGTTTGATATTGCGCAGCGTGGCGCGCGAAATCTCAATGGCCGTAACCACGCCATCGAGCGAAGAGCGCATCAGGGTAATATCGGCTGATTCAATGGCCACATCGGCGCCTGCGCCAATGGCGAAGCCGACATCGGCTCGGCTGAGCGCCGGCGCATCATTGATGCCGTCGCCGACCATACCAACGATTTCGCCCGCCGCCTGCAGTTCAGCGACCAAGCTATCCTTATCCTCGGGCATCACCTCAGCGAACAGATCAGTTATGCCAACCTGCGCCGCAACCGCTTCAGCCGTTTTGCGATGATCACCGGTCAGCATCACCACGCTCAGCCCGGCTGCCTGCATCTCGGCAATCGCCGCTCTGGAATCGGCCTTGATCGGATCCGCCACGGCAATGATCCCGAGCAACGCACCATCCGCAGCCAGCAATATCGGGGTTTTGGCCCGCGCCGCCAGCTCGCTGATCTGGCCGGCCATGTTGTCATCCACCTGCACCGATTCGGCATCCATCAACGCCCTGTTACCGAGCAGCAAGCGGCGTCCATCCACTATGCCGCTAACGCCGTGGCCAGAAACGGACTGAAACGCCTCGCATGCGGAAAGCGCCACCTGATCAGACTCCGCTTTGGAAACAATAGCGGCGGCCAGCGGATGTTCGCTGCCGGCCTCCAGCGATGCCGCCAACCGCAGGATTTCTGAAGCGTCGCCGGCAGCGTCACAAACGACAATATCGGTCATCGCCGGCTTGCCCATTGTCACCGTGCCGGTTTTATCGAGCACAATCGTGGTCAGTTTTGAGGCGCGCTCCAGCGCTTCCCCCTTGCGAATCAGGATGCCGAACTCCGCCGCCTTGCCAACGCCGACAATCAGGGAGATCGGCGTCGCCAGTCCGAGCGCACAGGGGCAGGCGATAATGACCACCGTCATGGAAGCCAGCAGTGCAAAACTGACACGCGGTTCAGGCCCGAAATTGAGCCAGATCAACGCCGTCACCACCGCCACAATCAAAACCGTCGGCACAAATACGCCGGCTACCTTATCGACAATTCGACCGATGCGCGGCTTCGACGCCTGCGCATTTTTGACCATGTCGATGATGCGCGCCAGCACGGTATCGGCGCCGACATGACGGGCGATATAGAGAAATGAGCCGGAGCCGT
>JALUYG010000353.1 GCA_027013105.1 Mariprofundus sp. | reverse complement strand
TACCGGCTTATCGGCATAGGCTTTCAGATGCTCGGGCAGTTCGGAAGGAAATCCGGGCAACTGGCTGGCCGTGAGACCATCCGCATGCAGCGTCAGGGTGCGGGTGATCGGTTCGCCGACCTTGAATGTGCTATTCGCCGGCCACGCCTCCTCAATGCGCAGATGCCGGGCGGGCAACCAGTCGCGCCCCTTCCAGCCGTCCGGAATACCGGCAACCTCCAGCCCCAGCGCATTGGAGCGTTGGCGAATGGGTTGCGCCGTCTGAAAAAAAGACGCCCCGCCGATCAGCACGCTGCCGTCGAGCTGCACCGGCTGAATATCGATATGGCCGCTCTGCTGCGGAAACAGTGCATAGTGTCGCTCGGTCACCTGCCACAAGCGGCCGTTGTCACGCTTCTGATAAGTTGCATCGTCGCCCAGCCGTTCGATGACAGCATGTTCGGCTGTCGGTTCGCTTAACTGCGCCTGATTCAGAGCCACCGACTGATAGACGCGAATCGTGATGATCGCCTGTTGCTGAACCCGAACCTGTTTGGGCGCGATATCCATACTGATCCATAGATCGCCGCTCGGATGGCCGGCCGGCGAACTGCGCACGGCCGCTTTGGCCACCTGGATCATGATCGGTTCTGTTTTGGCGCTCCCTACCCTGATAGCCGGGATCAGCAGCGCTCCGGCATGGCGCGGCCTGAGCATGAGCTGGTAGACCGACTTGCTGCTGCTTGAGCCATTGATGATGGTAAAAGAGGAGCTGTGGTTATTGGAGAGTATCTCGAAATCTTTCTGCAACGGCGCAGTCTGCGGATCGCCGCTGTCGTTGCCGCTCACCTCGATGCTCAGATTGACCGTTTCACCCTCGGAGATGTTGAAGCGGTCCACATGCGCCGTCACCGCCGCCTGCGCCAAACTGCTCAAACCCAACATGAGCAAAACAAAAAAACAGCGAGCCACGAATAAACACGAATTTCCACGAATAAAAAATCTTGATTTCACTTTCGACTACTCCTATTCATACCCTTCACACCAGCTATTCCTGCAACCACCTTCTGAATACTGCCGTTCAATTCGTGTTCATTCGTGAAATTCGTGGCTAAGTTTGTCTTTGCCCTGGTTTTTATCACCATGTCTGGTCGCCTGCCTCGCCGGATTGATCTCGCTGCTGATATTGATACTGGAATTTACGCCGCAGCAGGCCGCCCGGGTCATCGGGAATCCGCCGCAACCACTGCTTCAACGCAGCGGCTTTTTCCTTATCCTGCCTGCTTTCTGCTTGATTCATGGCCTTAACTGCTTTTTTCTCGTTGTGTTGTTTACCCTGGGGCTGCTGCCTGGCCTGCGCTTGCTGTTCGTCCTTCTTTTTCCGCTTTTTCTTTTGTTCGGCCGATTGTTGTTCAGTCTGATCCTGTGTTGCTTTCTGCTGATCCTGCCCGCTCACTTTGTCTTGTTGTTGGCCGGGCTTGCTCTGATCAACATGCTGAGACTTGCGCTGCTCTGAGCCCGATTTGTCCTGATCCTTATTCTTCTCGCCCTGTTTACCGCCCTTTTGCCCCTGCCTGTCTTTATCCTGATCTTTCCTGTTTTTCTGATCAGACTTTTTCTGTTTGTTTGATTTATTCCGTTTGTCTGATTTCTTCTGTTTGTCCGATTTCCTTTGCTTCGACTGCTGCAAGGCTTTCTTCACCAGATCACGATTAAATTTCGCGTCTTTGGCCGTCCTGTCAGCCCCATCTCTGTTATTCTCCCCGGCTAGGTTCAAGGCATGATCATAAGCATCCAGCGCCCCTTTCAAATCGCCCGCTTTGGCCAACGCATTACCGCGATTATACCAGCCATCAGCACTACCCGCCTTGCCCAACACTTTTGCTGCCTGCTTATATTTTCCGGCTCGATATAACGCACTCCCCTTCCACTCAGGATCATGAAACAATCCTGCCGCAGTCGCCGGCTTTTTCTCGCGCATCAGCGCCTGCCCCTGCTGATCGGGCGTCTGCCACAAATCCTTCCAATCCATGGCGTGCGCATAATCAGGCGACAAAACCAGCGGCAACAGAAACACGCTCAACAACACCCCGCGCCGGAAGGCCAGCGCCAGCAGCGGCAGCAACAGCAACAGCAACCACGGACCCTCTTCGCGCCACAGGTCGGTCTGCAGTTTCTGCTGTCGGGAGATCGCATCGGCGGCAGAAGGCTTCAAGCCGGGCATGGCATCGATATCCGCATCATCGAATCGAATCGTTTGATAGACACCGTGACCGGCATCGGCCAGTTGCCGCAAACGCGCTTCATCCAGATGCGGAATCACGATATTGCCACGGTTATCTTTGACAAAACCACCCGCTTCTCCCGCTGCCGGAATCGGCGCTCCCGCATCCGTGCCGACCCCGATCAGGTTGACGCGGTGGCCTGCTTTCACCAGCGCTTCGGCCATTTCCCGGGCATCCTCGTCCACCCCGTCCGTCAACAGCAGCACCGTGCCTCGCTTGATAGCGTTGCGCTTGAAGATCGCTCTGGCGTGCGCCAGCGCTGTCGATGCGCGGCTGCCCTGCACCGGCATCATATCCGGCGTCAAACTCCCCAGCATGGCCACAATCGCATGATTGTCACTGGTCAGCGGCACCACATCGAATGCATCGCCGGCAAACACCACCAGCGCTGTCTGCCCCTCCTTGCGCGCCGCCAGGATATCCTGCAATTTCTGTTTGGCGCGTTGCAGGCGATCGGGTTTCAAATCTTCCGCCAGCATGGAACGCGACAGATCCAGTCCGATCACCAGCGCCGATTGCGCCCGATAGACCGGTTGCGGCAACTGCTGCCAGGCCGGCCCGGCCAGCGCCAGCAGCGCCAGAGAACCGGCCAGCATCAACGCCGCCAGCGCTATCTTTGAGCGTTCTTGCCCCTCCGTTTTTTCATCGCCGACCAGATAGGATAGCAGCGCCGGGTCGCAAACGGCCGACCAGCCCTCCCCGCCTCGGGATTTCCGCCAGACTGAGAAGGCCAGCCACAACCATAATGGTATGACCGGCAGCCACCACGGGCGCAGGAAGTGAAAAGCAGTCAACACATCCACGCTTTACCTCTTCTCCGAACCAAACAGTTTTGAACCACGGAACAGACGGAATACACGGAAAAAAGACAACATAGGTTTTTGGCTTTCGAATGACTTCCGTGTGTTCCGTCTGTTCCGTGGTGGAAAGGTCTTTCGATGAGAGTTCGCGTACAGCCGCACAAGCAGAAAACACGTGGCTAGTAACAACGCCAGCCCAAGCGGCCACATAAATAAAGCGTGGCGCGGACGATACATCTGCTGATCTTTTTCCACCGGTTCCAGCTGATCAATCAGCCGATAAATCTGCTGCAGCTCTTTGGTGTTGTGGGCGCGAAAATATCTGCCGCCGGTTTTTTCGGCAATTTCGGTCAGCGCCTTCTCATCCAGTTCCGCCGACGGGTTCACCTGCTGCGCGCCAAAAAAGGATTGAATCATCATCGCATCGGCGCCGATGCCGATGGTGTAAATGGTCAACCCGCGTTTCGCCGCCAGCTCCGCCGCCTGTTGCGGCGACACTGCGCCGGCGGTATTGACGCCATCGGTCAACAGAATCAACACCTGATCATGGCTGGCAGCAGTTTTCCCCTCCTTCATCCGTTTCACCGCCAGACCGATGGCGTCGCCGATGGCTGTCGCCTTGCCGGCCAGCCCGATCACGGCCTCATCGAGCAGCCGGCGCACGGTTTGACGATCAAAGGTAAGCGGCGTCTGCACATAGGCATTACTGCCGAACAGAATCAGGCCGATGCGATCGCCTTCGCGGCGTTCGATAAATGCATCGGCGACTGCTTTGGTGGCGCTTAGCCGATCCACGGCGCTGCCGTGCATCTCGAAATCCCGCGTCCGCATGGAGCCGGAGATATCCACGGCCAGCATCAGATCGCGACCGGAAACCGGCAGTTCGACCGCCTCTCCAACCCACTGCGGCCGGGCTGTCGCCACGATGACCAGCAACCAGATCAGCGCCGCCAGCCACAAACGCAGCCGTTCATATCTGTCCGCCTGGCCCGCTCCGGCATCGGGCCACTCGGAGGCAAACGGCACATAGGCGATGGATTGCTGTCGGCGAAGCGGCGGCATCATCCGACGCACCAGCCACGGCAACGGCAGCAGAGCAAAGGCCCACAGCCATTGCCACGTGATCGATTCAAACAGGCTTTCGATCATCGCTGGGCCATGATCCACCGGCGCACCAGTGAGAGCAGGTGATCGATTTCGACCTTGCTGTGACGACGATACGGCGCATCGAGCAGTGCTCGCCCGTCGCCTTCGCTAAATGCAGTTTGATCCCACTGCGCATCCAGCCAGTTCAACCACGCCGCACCGCTTAAACCCGCAAGCCCTGCATCATCTGGATGCAGCGCCATGGCCAGCCGCCGCAACAGCGCGGAGAGATCCGCCGCCACGTTTTGCGCGCCTTTTTCGACATCGCGGTTGGTATGCCTGTCAGCATCACGTTGCAGCGCATCAAGTTCCGACAACGCCTGATCAATGATAGCGGATCGCGAGTGGCTGCTGGCTGCCGGCTGCTGTTGATGCCGGCGCAGCCACCAGAGTAGCCCGGCAACAAGCAGCACAAGCAGCCCCGCCAACAGCCACCAGCCCGGCGCCGGCGGCCACCACGACACCGGCGGCGGCATATGAATATCGCGCAGCCCGGCCAGTGGATCCTGATTCATCGCGCCACGCCCAGCCGGGCCTGCAGCACGGTGAACGGATCATCCGTGGTGGCGCATTCAATCAGAAAGAAGCCGGGCGTTTTTTCCAGCCCCTGCAAACGCGCCCGCCGTGCAGCATATTGCGCGGCCAGTCGATCGCGAACAGCCGTATCCGCCGCATTGATCCGCCGTATTGCGCGGCCATCGGATGCCTGCAGTATGCCTGTTTCGGGAAGTCGTTTTTCAAACGGATCAAAAACCATCACAAAGAGAACCTGATGGTGTTTCAATAGCCGGATCATCTGCGCTTCGGCAGCATCGTCGAACCCCCGTGCATCGCTGACCATCAGAATCATGCTGCCGGCGCGGGCGGCATGGGCGGCGCGTTGCAGGGCCGGCAACAGTGAGCCGCCGGGGTCTGCAAGCCGTTGTCGCCACTGCGGATGATTCACCATCTGGCCGAGCATGCGCATCACCGCACGTTTGCCGCGCGCCGGCCGCACAGTGGCGGCCTCGCTGCCGGCATCCACAATCAACGCTCCGACCCGATCTCCCTGATGCACCACGCTCCAGCCCAGCAGCGTGGCGCACTCGGCTGCAATGACGGCTTTCAGCGCCCCCCGGGTGGCGAAAAACATGGCCGGGCGCAAATCGATCAGCAGCAGCGCCGGGCGCTCACGCTCTTCACGAAACAGTTTGGTGTGCGGTTTGCCGGTGCGAGCCGTCACCCGCCAGTCCATATTGCGAATCTCATCGCCCGGCTGATACGGCCTGACCTCGTCAAACTCCACCCCGCGCCCCTGAAAACGCGACAGATGCGCGCCGGCCATCAGGGCGCGCGGATAACCTTCACGCAGCCGCAAACTGCCCGCCGGCCGTTGCAGATGAATCAGATAGGAGAGATCAGGTTGTATCGGGCTGGGGCGCTGCAGTTTTTTCTCCTGTGGTTTAGAGTCAACATCGATTCTCGCCAAGCCGCAAAGGGCGCAAAGAAGTCAAAGACAAAAAATTATTCTGCTTCCTTCGGCCTTTTATACCTTGATGCCTTTGACTTTCCTCTGCGTCCTGTGACGTGCAGGATGCACAAATGCCGCAAACGCATGGATGCGTAGGCGTGGCCGGTGAGCAGGTTTTGACTTTTACGGTACAGCTACGGCTTTCTCCTTTTTATCCGGCATGGCGATGCTTGCAGGAATCCCGGATTTGTCCACCGATCCGGCCGTTGCTGGCTGGCCAACAGGCGCATCAACAAACAGGGTGTGATGACTCATCCGCTTCTGCCACGCTTTGAAAGTGTAACTGCTCACAGAGAAATACTCTGGCCGATCAGAAACTTTCAGCATGTATTTGTCGCCATTTTTCGATTTGAAAAAGTGATACTGACGTGCTGATTGATGGCGATGCGCCGTCACGCTCCATGTCGGGTGTGCAGCATCAAAGCCGGCCGGCGGCTGCTTGCCCAGCACCTTGTCGAAACGCAGTGTCGCCAACAGCTGCAGCGCCTGCTGCACGGCATGCTGATCCAGCTGTTTTCCGGCCGGCGTCGAATCGGCGCGCCAGAGCGCTTCGGTTTTCTTTTTGGCAGCGCTGCCGCTTTTTTTACCGCTATCCGGCTTAGCAGCCGTTTTAACCAGCGATAAACCTGCAATATCCAGCCCGGTCAGCTGATCAGCGGGGATCTGCAACAGCGTTTTATCCTGCCACTGGCTCTCATCCAGCGGCATCTCATAACTGCCCAGCGCCACGCTGTAGGCGGCCGGATCATGGCTGTTGCGAGCATAGCTATG